>NZ_JBCGFB010000010.1:0-90620 GCF_038752175.1 Nocardia sp. No.11
CCCGGCACCGTGCTGCCCGCGCTGAGCACCGCCGCCGCGGCCGAGGGCGCGACCGTGCACGCGGTCACCGGGATCGAGGCGCTGGCCGAGGCCGCGGCGCTGCTCGGCGCCAGCGACCGGGTCCGCTACCTGACCCCGCAGCTGCACGCGCAACTCTACGGCGAATTGCGCTGGCCGGGAGAGGATGTCCGCACCGGTATCGACGTGCGCACCCTCGACCCGGCGCCCGACGAACTGGCCAAACTCCAGGTCGGCAGGCGCACTGATGTGATGGATCGGCTGCGCGAGTGGTCGGCGGGCAACGCGCTGGGCGAATTCACCGTCGATCGGGTGCGTTCTAGCTCGGCGTTGGTGGCGATCGGTTTCCGCGCGCGAGCAGCGGGTACACCTGATCTGGCCGACTACGCGAGGGCTGGTGCCGCAGTGGAAAGGGTGTGGCTACGGGCGCAACTACTGGGGCTGGCGGTGCAGCCGGTGTCCCCGGTGTTCCTCTATGCCGACCGGCGCGAGGATTTGCGCATCGTTTCTTCCGAGTTCACAGATACACTTGCCAACATTCAGAGGCTTTTCCAGGACCTGCTGGGGATCCCTGAGGATGAGAACGTGGCATTGGTTCTTCGTCTGAGCTACGCCGCGGCTGCGAGCGTTCGCAGTCGACGGTTGCCGGTGCCCGGCGGTAGGAACGACGGATAGCGCGGATCGGAGACAACGTGCCTCGGCAAACGCTCGACTCACTGGTGACCCAGGTCGCCTCCGAGTTGATGGGTGTCGACGCCACGACCATGGTGTCGGCGAGCGAGCGGGTGCTCGCCTCCCTCGTCGAGCATTTCGACGTCGACGTCAGCTATCTGCGCCACACCGATCGCGCCAAGCGCGCGACCGTGCTGGTCGCCGAATGGCCGCGCCGCCCCGACGTCCCCGATCCCGACCCGCTGCACACGGTCGAGTTCGAGCACGCGGATTCGGTGTTCCGTGCCCTCGAGTTCGCCACCGAACCGCTGATCGTGCGGCCCGGCGCCGACAGCGACGACTACCAGGAGACGATCCGCAAGTCCTCGGGCATTCCCGAGGTGGCCATGGCCTGCGTGCCGCTGGTCTCGCGCGGCGAGTCGACCGGCGTGCTCGGTTTCGTGAAGATGGGCGACCGGGCCTGGTCCAAGCGGGAACTCAACGTGCTCAAGGCCATCGCCGCGCTGTTCGCCCAGTTGCAGGCGCGCGTGGTCGCCGAGGAGAAGCTGCGCTACATCGCGCTGCACGACGATCTGACCGGGCTGGCCAACCGCCGCGCCCTGCTCGAATACATGGAGGAGCGGCTGCGCGCGGGCGAAGCGGGCCCGGTCGCCACCTTCTTCCTCGACCTGGACCGGCTCAAGGCGCTCAACGACTTCCTCGGCCACAGCGCGGGCGACAACTTCATCCGCACCCTCGCGCGCCGGCTCAAACAGAACCTGGAACCCGGCGACATGATCGCCCGGCTCGGCGGCGACGAGTTCGTCATCGTGCCCGCCGCGCCGATGGACGCGGTCGCCGCCGAACTGGAGGCCACCCGGATCCAGCAGCTCATCGGCCGGCGGGTCTCGGTCGGGCAGGAATCGGTCAGTCGCGGGGTGAGCGTCGGTGTGGCGCTGGGCATTCCGGGGGAGACCTCGGTGTCGGACGTGCCCGCCGCGCCGATCACGCCCTGCTGTCGGCGAAGTCCGGCGGCGGCAACGGCGTCGCGGTGTTCACCGACGCCATGCGCGCGCAGTTCGAACTCCAGGACGACGTCGAGCTCAACCTGCGCAGCGCGGTGTCCGACGGCTCGCTGGTGCTGCACTACCAGCCCGAGGTCGACCTGCGCACCGGCCGGATCGTGGCCCTGGAAGCGCTGGTCCGCTGGCAGCACCCCACCCGCGGGTTGTTGCCGCCCGGCGCCTTCGTCTCGGTGGCCGAGGCCACCAACCTGGCCGGTGAGCTCGGCCGCTGGGTGATCCGGTCGGCCTGTTCGCAGTTCGCCGACTGGCGCCGCCGCGGGCTGGCCGCCAATGTGGTGATCCGGATCAATGTGTCGCCGGTGCAGCTGGTGAGCGCCGATTTCGTGGAGCGCATCGAGGACATCCTGCGGCTGTTCGGGATCGACGGCAGTTCGGTCTGCCTGGAGATCACCGAGCATGTCGTCGTGCAGGATCTCGTGCGCACCAGGCTCACCCTGCGCGGACTCAAGCGGATGGGCGTGCAGATCGCCATCGACGACTTCGGCACCGGCTACAGCTCGCTCTCGCACCTCAAGGCACTGCCGGTCGACGCGGTGAAGATCGACCGCGGTTTCGTGCAGCGCCTCGGCGACAGCAACGACGACCTGGCGATCGTGAAGTCGATCATCGGCCTGGCCGGCTCCTTCGGGCTCGGCGTGGTCGGTGAGGGCGTCGAGACGCCGATGGCGGCCAGGACCCTGGTCGGGCTCGGCTGCTACCGCGCGCAGGGCTTCCTCATCGCCCGGCCGATGCCCGCCGAGGAAGTCGAAGCGCAACTGCGGGAAGGGCGCATTCCCCTCGACCTCGATCTGCCACGCGCGGGACGCGGCGTGGCACCGAACTGATCGTGACGATATCGGCAGGCGGATGGCTGCTGGTGGAGACCCTTGCCGGGGAGCTCGCGCCGACGCTGGTCGCGGTGGACGCGCACGCGCGCGACTGGCTCCCGCCGTCGCGGTGGTCGCGCGCGCTCGGCCCGACCCGCGCCCGGCTGCTGCGCGAGGCGGTGGACCGGTGCCGGGACCGCGGCGAATCCACCCGTGAGGTCGTCGGTGCGACGCTGGTGCTCGCCGAACCGGTGCGCTGCGCGTTCGGCGGCATCCACGGCGTGCAGGTCTGGACCGGCCCTGCCGACGCGCCGGTGCGGCCCCGCCGCCGGGTCGCGGCCTGGGATTGGGACGCCATCACCGAACTGGCCCATCACGGTCCCGGCCTGGAGGAACTCGTCTTCGCCAGGGCACCCGAGCACGTGCGGGTGATCCGCACCCCGCCCGACGCGTTCGGCCGGATGGTCCGCTTCGACGGCCGGGTCGACTACTTCGCGATGGCCACCGAGCTGGCGCCGGGCGGCCGGTGGCAGGGCCAGGTCGACATGCTCGGCGACGACGAGTGTCCTCGCCGGTTCCAGATGATCACCAGGGCCAACCCCGGCGCGCGCCGGGTGAGCGCGCTCATGCACGCGATCCCCGAACTCGACGACGACGCCGCGGCGGTCGACCCCGACATCACGATGCTGCGCGCGGTCTCCCAGCGCAGCGGCGTCGGCGTCGGCCTGATCCTGCTGTCCTCCGCCCTCATCTACGAGTGGGCGGGCGACCCACCACCCCCACTGGACCGCTGGGCGGTGGAACGCCCCACCGTCGACCCGATCGACCTCGCCGCCCTGCAAGCCGCCTGCGCCGACGCCGCCCTGCGCCCCGGCACCTCCCGTCGCCTCGCGCTGCGCGTTCGCTTCGCCGAGTCCGAATGGATCCGCGCCCACGCCGAACTGGTCACCATCACCACCGCCGCCACCGGCCACGGCCTGCTCCGCGTCTGGTCCGACGACTCGCCGGAGTCCGGTTAGCACACATGGCCGCTGGGCTTCGGGCCGCGTTGGAACGTTCGATAGCCCTGACTTTCCTATTTGCCGGGCGAAATCGGCTGGGGTGGTTGCTGAATGTAGGGGTCGGGTCGGAACGGTTCGCAGGTGCGGCGCGCGGTCTCGTTGTAATCTACGTCGGAGTTATTCATGACCAGCAATCTGGGCGTAGCCGAATTGTCGCCGGACCCGGATTTCTCTGTTGTTGATGCCACTGTTGAGCGGACAACGCGATAAGACTCGTTTGGAGAGCTCAAAATAAGTTCTCCGTCGTTGCCCATCTTGTATACCCCGGGGGTATCGTACTCGCAAATCGTGACCGTCCACTGGGAATCGGATTCCTTACCGACCCCGACCGCCCGGAAAAGTCGTCCTCCTGTTTCGGGAAGTGTTCGATGGTCAAGCGGCAGTGGTTTGTTCGTGTGACCGACGCGGGCATTGATTCCGGGAAGGAGGGACTCGTCCTCATGGGAAGCGATCCAAGTGCGTTCCAAAGACTCCACCTCGAGGGCGAATCTGGCAACCTCTGAATCCCGCTCGTTCATGGGGGACGCGATCTCCCAGGCGAATTGTATGGGGGGGTAGGGAAAGGATGGGATCGGTACGGTCGAACTGGCCGCGGTAGAATTTGTTGAAGCGGGCTGAGGAGAATCGGTAGAGCAGGATGTCGTCGCAAGAGCGGTTGCCAGGAGCGCCGTTGCCGCCGTAATCGTGTTGGTCCGCATACGTCACTTCTTCTCGGTTGTCGATTGTCCGGTCCGGATTACTTCCAAACTGGAGCCGGATTCGCCGGCGCCGGTAACGGTTTCTATTCCATGAGCCGTCTTGTAGTCGGACAGCGGCTCTTCGAATCCTTGCGCATTCAGATAAGCGACAACGTCGGCGATCGATTGGTTCGAAATTGGGCTGTTCATGTCGAGCGGTCGACCGGTGGTGGGATCGAGCAGAGGTGCGTCGCCGAGTTGGTTTTGTTCGTATGCGGCGTTCAGGATTGCCTGCTGGAAATCCCTGTAAGCCTGCGCATTCATCCTGGCCTCGTTGGGGTACTCGACCTCCAACGTCTCGGGCTTGTCTATGTATTGCTCGATCATGCTTTCGACGACACCTTCGCCGAGCATTGCCGCGACCTTCTTACCTCCCTCGACGCCGGTGGCGGCCCCCAGTCCGTGGCTGTCCTGTGTGAGGCCTTTTGCGTAGTCCAAGCCGACATCGACGTTTGCCATCAGGATCTGGTCGACGAGCTTGGCGGCAGCCTTCTTGTTGTCGTAGATCTCCTGCTGGATGTTGTTGTGTTCCTCGACGGTGTTCTGGTCCTGGAAGGTGAGCGCGTTGGCTGCCGCGTTGGAAATCCGGGCGTCCAGGTGTGCAAGCTGTTCGATGGTTTTTGTCCCCAAGTATTCGCCCGGCCGCATCTCGGTCTGTGAGAATGCGCCGTTCAAGATTTCCGATTCGTACGCGGAACGGGCGACCTCGAGAGTCAGGCGACCTTCATCGGACTGGCTCGACAGATAGAGTAGGCGGTTCGCGTCGACGAGTTCGAGGTGTGCTTCACCAGGGTCGGACAGGAAGGTCGTCGTCGCATACTGTTCGCCATCGATCCAGGCATCGATGTTCGATCCCATGGCGGTGGACAGCGCTCGGGAGAGTTCGGGATTATTCACGAACCCCATCTCGGTCTTCTTGAACTCCTCCACATCGATCCCGCCCGAGCGATTGCGGTCGGGCTTGTTGTCGTCCGGATCGTCGACGTCCTCACGCGGGGTGAGGATATCGGGCAGGTGGGTGAGAGCTTCGCGGGCCTGAAGTGCGTCGGTGGTCAGCTTGCCGTCTGCGCCGACTTCGTGAGACTCGGTGCCGATCCACTTGATCATGTCGCCGGCGGCGGCGCCGTTGTCGACCCAGTCGTGCTGGAAGATCCCTTGGATGACCTGCGGGTCGTACTTCTCATAGCTCTGGCCTGGGACGTCCTTGCCGAAGAGTTCTTCGCTGCCGTTGCCGGTCAACAGCGCGTAGCTGCTGTCGTTGTTGCGGGCGCCCACGGACAGCAGATCGGCGGCGCTGTGCTCGTTTCGGGACAGCCATTCCGGCTCGTTGGGGTCGCCGGTGTAGTTCTGATATCCGCCGTTGTCGTTGATGAACGCCAGATTGGCGGCCTGGCGATCGAGTTCGACACCGAACCGTTCACCGGGAATATAGGCCTGGTCGGAGGCCGCGAGGAACTGCCCGAATCCGCGCATGTCCTTGGTGTATTCCTGGACACCGGCCCACTCGTCCATGTTCGGCCCGAAAAAGCCCGACCGGTAGTCGTCGGGCAGGTCGCGGGTGTTGCCGTCGGGGCTGTCGTTGAAACCCGGCCGGGTGCCGATGAGTTCGCGGACTTCGGGATGGAGTTGGTCCCAGCCGCCGCGTTCGGTGATCGCTCCGGTGCTGTCGCGGGTGACCACGTCCTCGTTGCTCAGGGTGAGCAACCCGTCCGCGAGGTTCTTACGGAGTTCGAGCGACTCCGGAGAACCGTTCACAACGAGGCGGTCGGCGAGGTCGATCAGGCCGTCGCGACCAGCTTTGTCGTAGAGGTTGCTCAGGTAGTCCATTGTCGATGCCGGGACCGTGACTTCCTGGCCGTTCGCCAGCGCCTCGAGTTGCTCGGGGGTGAGTCCGGCTTGGTCGAGGCGGGCACTGATCTGAGCGATCTCCTCGTCCGACAATTTGCCATCGGCGATGGTCTCGCCGTCCTGGCGGCCGAGCGCCGCCACATCGACCGTCGTCGCAGTCGGCACGTCCAAGCCGTTGCCGAGTTGATCGCCACGCACTCGGACCTCGTCCGAAGCAGTGTTGATCGCGGCGATCGTTTCCCCGACTGCCGCCAGCAGGCTCGTCTTCGCGGTATCGATCAGACCTTGATGGTGGGTGATCCGATCCTTGACCTTCTGTTTCTGCTCGTCGGTGTAGTCGGACTCGGTGTAGGGCTTGGTGGACACCTTCCAGCTGTCGTCGACTGTCAGGCCGACGGGCGACTCGGTATCGTTCTCCGCATCCGAGACCCGGCGGAGCAGCGCATTACGCTCACCGGCAATCCGCGAGTCGGCGTTGCGCAGCGCCGTGGTGATATCGCGAATCTCGATGGCCAGCCTGCGACCTTGGTCGTTCTCCTCGTGGAAACGGTCGTAGGCGGCCAGATAGGCCGCGCCCTGCCAGGTCGTGCCCTGGAAATGAGTCAGCGTCGAAGCGAGCTGGGTTTCGTAGGCAGTGGTGTCGTCTTCGAGCTCCTGAGCCCATTCCGACAGCTTCTCCGGTTTCCACGCCTCGACATTGTTACGGGTCGCCATCAGCCGACGCTCCCGGTGGCGAAGAAGTCCATGACCTCGAGCCGGTTCTTGAATTCCTGGTCGGTGGTCTGGACGTTGTCGGCGCACTGATTGACGATGCCCGCCAGCTTTCGCATCCGCTCGGCGATCCGCAGCCACGCACCCTCGGAGTACTCGCCTGCCTTCGCGCACGCAGCCCCGATCTCGACACCGGGGAAGGACTCACCGATCTTGTCGCCGCTGGTCCGGACATCGATCTTGTCGATCTCCTCGCCGACCGAAGTGACCGTTGTGGCGAGCTTCCTCAACTCGTCAATATCGACTTGCAACACGTGACGCAATCCCCCTCCGGCAAACAAGCCTGAACTTTCAGTCGGTCGACTCTACAAGATTCGTCCAGTTCCTCTGGGCGCCCGAGTGTCGATCTCTTTCCCCGGTGTTCACGTACCGTTCCACGGCCCGGTTCCGGAGTGCACCCGTGTCGCTGAACGATCGGGAGGGTGCGCATCGTGCAGCTCGCCAACTTCTACGGCCCGCGATCGGGCGGGTTGCGTACCGCGCTGCACCACCTCGGGGAGGGGTATGTGGCGGCGGGGCACGAAGTGGTGTTGATCGTGCCGGGGGCGCGGCGCAGTGAGGAAATGCTGCCGACCGGGGCATTGCGCATCACCTTGCCCGCCGTGGCTATTCCGTGCACCGGCGGGTATCGGGCGGCCGATCCGCGGCGGGTCGCCGATGTGCTCGGTGGGTTGCGGCCCGACGTGCTCGAGGTGTCGGATCGGCTCACGCTGCGCGGGTTCGGGCGCTGGGCCGGGCGGCGCGGGGTGGCGAGTGTGATGATCTCGCACGAGCGGCTCGATCGGCTGCTCGGTCAGTTCCTGCCGGGGCCTGCCGCGCGCCGGTGCGCCGATGTCGCCAACCGCCGCACCGCCGACGACTACGACATGGTGGTGTGCACGACGGATTTCGCGCGCGAGGAGTTCCAGCGCATCGGCGCGCCCAATGTGGAGTTGGTGCCGCTGGGTGTCGACCTGGACCTGTTCAGCCCGCGTCGTCGGGACCGTAGGCTGCGCGCCGACCTCGGGGTCGACGGGTATCCGCTGCTGGTGCATTGCGGGCGGTTGTCGGTGGAGAAGCGGGTCGACCGCAGTATCGAGGCGGTGGGCGCGCTGCATCGGGCCGGGCTGCCCGCGCGATTGGTCGTCGCCGGTGACGGTCCCCGCCGCGAATCGCTCGAACGCCGCGCCCGCACCCTGCCCGCGCTGCCCGGCGGCGCGCCGTCGGTCCACTTCACCGGCTTCATCAGCGACCGGTCCATGGTCGCGAAACTGCTTGCCACAGCGGATGTCTCACTCGCTCCCGGCCCGCACGAGACCTTCGGCCTCGCCGCGCTGGAAGCCCTGGCCGCGGGCACCCCGGTCGTCGCCAGCCGCTCCTCGGCGCTGGCCGACATCGTCACCGCCGAATGCGGCGCCATCGCCGCCGACCGCCCCCGCGCCTTCGCGCAGGCCGTCACCGATGTCCTGGCCATGCCGACCTCGGGCCGCCGCAAGGCCGCCCGCACCCGCGCCGAACAGTTCACCTGGCCGCGCGCCGTCGCGGGCATGCTCGCCGTCCTCGACCGCTGACCCGGACCGGCGGGCCACCCGGTCGGCTGGGCCGGACCGGCGCGCAACCTGGTCGGCTGGGCTGTG
The DNA here is from genome assembly GCF_038752175.1 of Nocardia sp. No.11. Taxonomy (NCBI): domain Bacteria; kingdom Bacillati; phylum Actinomycetota; class Actinomycetes; order Mycobacteriales; family Nocardiaceae; genus Nocardia; species Nocardia sp. No.11. The sequence continues at coordinate 8,594 of NZ_JBCGFB010000010.1, forward strand.
CTGTGATCGCCGCCCGGCGGACTGGGCCGGTGCCGTGATGCCACCTGGCCGACTGGGCCGTGCCGTGATCGCCACCCGGCGGACCGGGCCGTGCGGTGATCGCCACCCGCCGACCAGGAGTGGAACCGCGCGTGCTGACACCCCCGAACGCCGTGCGGTGCGGTGGTTCAGCTCTCGCTGCGGGCGGCCAGAACCGCTTCGTACAGGTCTTTCCTGGAGGCGCCGCGCCCGGCCGACACCTCGGCGCAGGCGTCCTTGAGCCGCAACCCGGACTCGACCAGGGCCTCCACCTCGGCGACCAGGTCGGCGGGGTCGGCCGAGACCGGCTGCGCTCCGGCGAGCACCACGGTGATCTCGCCGCGCGCGCCCTCGACGGCCCAGGCGGCCAGCTCGCCGAGCGTGCCGCGCACGACTTCCTCATAGGTCTTGGTGAGTTCGCGGCAGACGGCCGCGCGCCGGTCGGGGCCGAGCACGGTGACGGCGTCGGCCAGGCAGTCGGCCAGCCGGTGCGGCGCTTCGAAGAAGACGCAGGCGCGCTGTTCGGAGGCCAAGGTGCGCAGCCACTCGCGGCGCTGGCCGCCCTTGCGCGGGGCGAAACCGTCGAAGCAGAACCGTTCGACCGGCAGCCCGGACAGCGCGAGCGCGGTGGTGACCGCGGACGGGCCGGGCAGGCAGGTGACCGGCAGATCGCGCTCGACGGCGGCCGCGACCAGACGATAGCCGGGGTCGCTGACCGACGGCATGCCCGCGTCGGTCACCAGCAGCACGGTCAGCCCGCTCGCGAGGTCGTCGAGCAGGGCGGGGATGCGGGCGGTTTCGACATGGTCGTAGAAGCTGACCACCCGGCCGGTGATCTCCACGCCGAGCGCCTTGGCCAGGGCCTTGGTCCGGCGGGTGTCCTCGGCGGCGACCACATCGGCCGAGCCGAGCGCGTCGCGCAGTCGCTGGGACGCGTCGCCGATGTCGCCCATCGGTGTAGCCGCTAAGACCAACACAGTGTCGCCCAGCCTCTCCGGTAGTTTGGGTCATTCTGTCAGGCGAGCGGGTCGCGCCGGTTCGCGCGTCGGAGGAGGGGGACAAGTGTCGGGTCGGACATCGCTGGGCGCACCGCCTACGATCGGGGCGTGATCCCGGTGACCGAAACGCGTGCGCTGCCACCGTCACGGCCCGCCTCGGCGCTGGTCGGTCCGGCTCCGCTGCGACCCGCCCCCGATTTCGGCCCGCTCGACACCGCGCGCGGCTGGGCGGTCACCCTGGTCCTCACCGCGATCGCCGCGATCACCCGCTTCGCGAACCTGAACTATCCGACCGACGCGCGCACGCCCGTCTTCGACGAGAAGCACTACGCGCCGCAGGCCTGGCAGATGGTCACCGGCGGCGGCGTGGAGGACAACCCCGCCTACGGCCTGGTGGTGCACCCGCCGGTCGGCAAGCAGTTCATCGCGATCAGCGAGGCCCTGTTCGGCTACAACGCGTGGGGCTGGCGCGGCACCGCGGCGCTGGCGGGCACCGTGCTGGTGCTGCTGGTGATTCGGATCGTGCGGCGCATGTCGCGCTCGACGCTGATCGGCGCCTTCGCCGGCATCCTGCTCATCGCCGACGGGCTGACCTTCGTCTCCTCCCGCATCGGCATGCTCGACATCTTCATGGCGCTGCTGGTGACCGCCGCGTTCGGCTGTCTCATCGTCGATCGCGACGACGTGCGCGAACGCCTGGCCCGCGCGGATCTGGCGGGCCGGGTGGGGATCACCGACTGGGGACCGCGACTCGGCGTGCGCTGGTGGCGCTTCGGCGCGGGCGTACTGCTCGGACTGGCGTGCGGCACCAAGTGGTCGGGCATCTACTTCATCATGTTCTTCGGCCTGCTCAGCGTGGCCTTCGACGTGCGTGCCCGGCGCGCGTACGGGGTGCGCAGACCGTGGGTCGGCACGCTGGTCCGCGATGTCGGGCCCGCGCTGTACGCGCTGGTCGTCATCCCGCTGGTGGTGTACCTGTCCTCGTACTGGGCCTGGTTCGCCAGCGAGTCCGGGGTGTACCGGTACGCGGTCGGCAATCAGATCGGCACCGACGGCCCGTTCGCGTTCCTGCCCGACGCGCTGCGCTCGCTCTGGTACTACCAGGGCGAGACCCTCGACTTCCATTCCAGCCTGACCAATTCCGCGGGCAACCACCATCCGTGGGAATCCAAGCCGTGGACCTGGCCGATGGGCCTGCGCCCGATGCTCTACTACTACGCCGACGGCACGGTGACCGGCTGTGGCGAGGCGCAGTGCGTCAAGGCCGTGATGGCCGTCGGCACGCCGGCGCTGTGGTGGCTGGCGCTGCCCGCCCTCGGCTGGATGCTGTGGCGCTCGGTCGTGCGCAGGGACTGGCGCTACGCGGCGGTGCTGGTGGGGTACGGTGCGGGCCTGCTGCCGTGGTTCCTGACCCTGGACCGGCAGATGTACTTCTTCTACGCGGTGGTGCTCGCGCCGTTCCTGGCGATGGGCGTCGCGCTGATCCTCGGCGACATCCTCGGGTCGGCCCGGCCCGCCGGGATACCGCGTAGTCCCACCGGCACCTATCTCCCGGCCCCGGTCAACGAGCGCTACGCCCTGGGGCTGCTGATCGTCAGTATCTACCTGGGCCTGGTGATCGCGAACTTCGTCTGGTTGTGGCCGATTCTCACCGCCCAGCCGATCAGTCCCGCCAGCTGGCAGGACCACCTCTGGCTCCCGAGCTGGCGCTAGGGGCGTGGGTCAGCTGTCCAGCGCGCGTCGGACGAAGTCGACCGCGTCGGAATCGGGCAGGCCGAGCCGCCGGATGGTCGCGACGTAGTCCACGGCCGCGCGACCGGCGATATCGCGGGTGGGGTCACCCGATGAGGCGATGAAAGAGCCCTGGCGGCCCCGGGTTTCGAGGACGCCGTCGGCCTCGAGCTCCCGGTAGGCGCGGGCGACGGTGTTCGGCGCGATGCCGAGATCGGCGGCCAGCGCGCGCACGGTCGGGATCTTGGTGCCCGCGCTGAGCGTGCCCGCGCGGACCTGTTCGATCACCGCCATGCGTAACTGCTCGTAGGGCGGTTGAGCGGAATCGGTGGACAGCTCGACGTGGAACACGCTCGCTCACACCTCGTCTCGGGCGAGGGGGCAGGACATGCAGCGCGGACCGCCACGGCCGGAGCCCAGCTCCGAACCCTGGATGGTGAGCACCTCGACACCGGCGTCGGTCAGCCGCGAATTGGTCATCTCGTTGCGTTCGTAGGCCACCACCACGCCCGGCGCCAGCGCCAGGGTGTTGTTGCCGTCGTCCCACTGCTCGCGTTCGGCGGTCGGCCCGTCGCGGCCGGTGTCGATCACCCGCAGCCTCGCGATCCCCATCGCGGCGGCCGCGGCGGGCAGGAACGGTTCGGGTCCGGAGATGCTGATCCGGTCCAGGTCGCCGCGCCCGGAGAAGCCGTCCTCGCGGCGGATCGTGAACGCCTGCAAGGTTTCCCGAACACCCGGGTACATCACCACCGCGTCGGTGTCGACCATCGTGCACACGGTGTCCAGGTGCATGGTGGCGCGGTTCTGCGCGATCGGCACCACCAGCACGGTGTGCGCGAGATCGTCGTCGAAGAGGCTGCGCGCCAGCGCTTCCGCGCCCGCCGGCGTGGTCCGCTCGCCGACGCCGACCGCGACCACCCCCGGCGCCAGCAGCAGCACGTCACCGCCCTCGATCGGCGCGGTGTGCGATTCGTAGGCGCGGCGCACGCCGAGGAAGCGGGGGTGGAAGGCGTAGACGAGATCGGTGATCGAGGTCTCGCGGATGCGGGCGGGCAGCGCGAGGGAGGTGATCGCCACCTTCGGGCCGACCCAGAACGAGGAGTCGCGGGTGAACAGCAGGTTGGGCAGCGGATCGATGACGAAATCGCCGCCGTGGTGCATCCGGCGCACCAGCGAGGTGGTGTCGGGGCCGAACGGCAGCTCGTCGAAGGTCATGCCCGCCATCAGGATGTCGGCGAGCTCGCGGGCCTCGACCTTGCGCAGCTCGGCCGCGAGCTGATCGGCCAGGCCGTGGCCCAGTCGACGGGCGTCGACGGCGGCGGAGATACCCTGGATCCTGGCCGCCCCGCTCACCGCGAGCGTCTCGGCGAGCAGGTCCGACAGCAGCAGTACTTCCACGCCGCGTTCGCGGAGCAGGGCGGCGAAGGAATCGTGCTCGGCTTGGGCGCGTTCCACCCACGGGATGCCGTCGAAGAGCAGCTGATCGTTGTTGCTCGGGGTGAGCCTGCGCAGTTCGTCGCCGGGCCGGTGCAGCAGCACCGTCCGGAGCGTGCCGACCTCGGAGGTGACGGCCAAGCGCGAGTCGGGGGCGGTTCCCATGCGGAAACCGTAATCCGCCGAGCGCGCCTCGGCACGGAAGACCCGCAGACCCGGCGGGTGCGGAGTCCAGCCGTTTTCGTACACGACACGAAAACCTCAAGTATTGTTGAGGGCGAAAACGGGAGGAGCGCAGATGACGACGGCCGATTGGCAAACGAAGGAGCTGACCCCCGGGCAGCTTTCCGATCGTAGTGGAGTTGCAGTGTCCGCGTTGCACTTCTACGAACGTGAAGGTCTCATATCGAGTCGTCGAACCAGTGGCAATCAACGGCGCTACGCTCGCGAAACGCTGCGCCGAGTGGCCTTCATCCGCATCTCCCAGCGCGTCGGCATCCCACTCAGTGAGATTCGCTCGGCGCTGGACCGGCTCCCCGAAGGGCGCACCCCCACCCGCCGCGATTGGGAGACGCTGTCCACCACCTGGCGCGAGGATCTCGACGATCGCATCACCCAGCTCACCCGCCTGCGCGACAACCTCACCGGCTGTATCGGCTGCGGCTGCCTGTCACTGGGCTCGTGCAAGCTCGTCAACGAGCACGACCGGCTCGGCGCGGAGGGGCCGGGCGCGCGTGTGCTCGACGTTCAGCTGAACTGCCCGCCGCGCTCCGGCTGCGTCTAGCCGGGTCCGCGGCGCGCGCGCCCGCGGTGCGGCATCATCGCGGGTATGACCTCTCTGGACGCGAAAGCCAAGACTCTGCTCGAACTGCACCAGCCCGGAAATCCGGTGGTGCTGCCGACCGTGTGGGACGCCTGGTCGGCGAATGTCGCTGTGGCCGCCGGTTTTTCGGGGCTGACGCTGGGTAGTCACCCGGTGGCCGATTCGGTCGGGCGCAGTGACGGCGAAGGAATGACCTACGACGAACTGCTCGCGCGGGTCACCCAGGTGACCGGGGCGGTGGACGTGCCGGTGTCGGTCGATATCGAGTCGGGCTACGGGCTCGAGCCCGCGCGGCTCATCGAGGGACTGCTCGCGGCCGGCGCGGTCGGGCTCAATATCGAGGACACCGTGCACAGCGAGGGCAAGCGGCTGCGCAGCCCCGAAGAGCACGCCGAGCTGGTGGGCGGGCTGCGCGCGGCCGCCGACGCGGCGGGCGTGCACGTGGTGGTGAACGCGCGCACCGATCTGTTCCTGCGTCAGGACGGGGACGAGGCCGACCGGGTCGATCGGGTGATCGCCCGGCTGCGACTGGCCGCCGACGCGGGCGCGGACTCGCTGTATCCGGTGGGCTGGCACGCCGACGACGTCCAGCGCAGGCTCACCGCCGAACTGCCGTTGCCGGTCAACGCGATCGCGCAGCCGGGGACCCCGGCCAAGGAGCACCTCGCCGGACTCGGCGTCGGCCGGATCAGCTTCGGGCCGCTGTTGCAGGCGGCGCTGGGCGTGGAAGCGGGCAAGCTGCTGGCCGCCTGGACCTGAGTCACGCCGGTGGCGCCCGGCGAGCGGGCGGGCGCCACGGCGTCCTACTCCTTGGGCTCGACGTAACGCGGGAACACCGGTTCCGGGGCGGGCAGGTCGATCCCGGGTACCAGCGGCGTGGCGATATCGGCGAAGGCGCGGCCGTCCTGGGCCAGCAGGTCCAGGATCTTGGCGGCCGAACCCGGCATCACCGGCTGCACCAGGATCGCCACGATCCGGACCACCTCGAGGGTGACGTAGAGGACGGTGGCCATCCTGGCCAGGTCTTCCTCGGTACCCGACTTGCGCAGCGCCCACGGGGCATTGGCGGAGAAGTACCGGTTGGTCTCGCCGAGAGTCAGCCAGATGGCCTCCAGCGCGAGGTGCATCTGCTGGGCGTCGAAATCGGCGCGGCAGCGCTCCAGCAGGGCGTTGGCGCGATCGAGCAGCGCCTGGTCGTCCGCGGTGAACGCGCCCGGAGCCGGCGCCTTGGCGTCGCAGTTCTTGTTGACCATGGTCAGGCTGCGCTGGACCAGGTTGCCGAACTCGTTGGCCAGGTCGGCGTTGATCCGGCCCGCGATGGCGTCGTTGCTGTAGCTGCCGTCCTGGCCGTAGGAGATCTCGCGCAGCAGGAAGAAGCGCACCTGGTCCAGGCCGTAGGTCGACACCAGGGCGAGCGGGTCGACGACATTGCCCGTCGACTTCGACATCTTCTCGCCCTTGTTGTACAGGAACCCGTGCACGAAGACGCGGTCCGGCAGTTCGATCCCGGCCGACATCAGGAACGCGGGCCAGTACACCGTGTGGAACCGGGTGATGTCCTTGCCGATGATGTGCACGTTGGCGGGCCAGAACTTCTGGAACGCCGCCGAATCGGTGTGCGGGAAGCCGACGCCGGTGAGGTAGTTGGTGAGCGCGTCGACCCACACGTACATCACGTGATCGGGGTGGCCGGGCACGGGGACGCCCCAGTCGAAGGTGGTCCGCGAGATCGACAGATCCTTCAGGCCGGCCTTGACGTAGCTCACGATCTCGTTGCGCCGGGTCGCGGGCGCGATGAACTCGGGCCGCTCCTCGTAGAGCGCCAGCAACTTGTCCTGGTACTCGGAGAGCTTGAAGAAGTAGTTCGACTCCTCGGTCCAGGTGACCGGGGTCTGGGTCTCGGTCGAGACGCGGGTCCCGTCGTCGAGGAGGGTGGTCTCCTCCTCGGTGTAGAAGGCCTCGTCGCGCACCGAGTACCAGCCCGAGTAGTTGCCCAGGTAGATGTCGCCGTTGGCGAGCATCTTCTCCCAGAGCGCGACGCTGGCGGCCTTGTGGTCGGCGTCGGTGGTGCGGATGAAGCGGTCGAAGGAGATGTCGAGCGCCTTGTCCATCGCCTCGAAGACGTCGGAGTTGCGGGCCGCGAGCTCCTGCACCGGAATGCCCTCGGTGGCCGCGGTCTGCTGCATCTTCTGACCGTGCTCGTCGGTGCCGGTCATGAAGAACACGTCGTAGCCGTCGAGTCGCTTGAACCGGGCCAGCGCGTCGGTCGAGATGTACTCGTACGCGTGCCCGATATGCGGCGCACCGTTCGGGTACGCGATGGCCGTCGTGATGTAGAAGGCGGGCGCCTCGGCGCCGTCGGGTGTGCTCACGACTGAGCCTCGCTGGCGCTCAGCTCAGTCCTGACCGCAGATGCGGCTGTGCTCGTCCGCTCGCTTCGCTCGCTCATGATGCGAACTACTGTAATCCGCGTGGCAAACCAGAATCGTCCGGCTCCGCCCCTTCCGCCGCCGCTCGCGCCCCTGATCGACGCGCACACCCACCTCGACGCGTGTGGCGCGACCGATGCCGCCTCGACCACGGCGATCGTGGATCGCGCGGCCTCGGTCGGTGTCGGGCACGTGGTGACGGTGGCCGACGATCTCGCCGCCGCGCAGTGGGCCGTGCGGGCCGCGCAGTGGGACCCGCGCGTCTACGCCGCGGTCGCGCTGCATCCGACCAGGGCCAACGCCCTCGACGACAAGGCCAAGGCCGAGCTCGAGTCCCTGGCCACCGACCCGCGGGTGGTCGCGATCGGTGAGACCGGCCTGGACTACTACTGGCCCGGCAAGCTCGACGGGTGCGCCGACATCGAGACCCAGATCGAGGGTTTCCGCTGGCACATCGATCTGGCCAAGCGCGTCCGCAAGCCGCTGATGATCCACAATCGCGAGGCCGACCACGACCTGCTCACGGTGCTGCTCGACGAGGGCGCTCCGGACACCGTGATCTTCCACTGCTTCTCCTCCGACGCCACCATGGCGCAGGCGTGCGTGGCCGAGGGGTATGTGCTCAGCTTCTCCGGCACGGTCAGTTTCAAGAACGCGCACGAGCTGCGCGAGGCGGCCCAGCTGGTGCCCGACGATCAGATCCTGGTCGAGACCGACGCGCCGTACCTGACGCCGCACCCGTATCGCGGTGCGCCGAACGAGTCGTACTGCCTGCCCTATACGGTGCGCGCACTGGCCGAGGTACGCGAGCAGGACCCGGACGAACTGGCGGAGATCACCACCGCGAACGCGCGCAGGCTCTACCGGATCCGCTGAGTCCGTTTCGTCCGGCCGGAAGGGGGCTGGACATCAAACGTGTTTCGGGTCACATTCACCGGTCATAGTCGTTATCTACCAGCGACGTCTATATCGAATCGTGACCTGCGATCCCGCTGATCGGGGCGCTCGGTGTTGTCCGAGGCAAACCTACTCGTTATCGTTCTGTAACCATGTCGGCTTTTGCGCGGATCAACTCGTCTCGCTCGCCGCTGCTGTACGCGGCGGTGGCGGCCATGCTGCTGATTCTCATGGTCGGTGCCTCCTTGGCCATCGTGAACCACAAGACGGTCGCCCTGGTCGTCGACGGTGAGCGGACCGAGCTGACCACCATGTCCCGCGACGTGCGCGCCGTCCTGGCCGACGCGGGCTACGAGCTCTCCGAGCACGACGCCGTGACCCCGGCCGCCGGGAGCAAGGTCGCCGACGGCGCCACCATCACGCTCAATCGCGGCCGCGAGATCACCGTCTCCGTCGACGGCGCCGAGCGCAAGGTGTGGACCACGGGTCTGACCGCGGGCGACGCGCTGGCGCAGATGCAGATCCCGGCCGACACCCATGTCGTGCCGACCCGCACCGAGAAGCTGCCGCTGGCCGGCGCCGCGCTCAGCGTGTACACCCCGCGCACGGTCTCGCTCGCCGACGGCGGCGCCGCCCCGGTCGACGTGCGCCTGGCCGCCGCCACCATCGGCGAATTCCTCACCGCCGCGGGCATTCCGCTCGAGGATCAGGACTTCACCGAGCCGGCCGCCGATACACCGCTCACCGAGGGCATGAAGGTCACCGTCACCCGGCAGCGCGTCGAACAGCGCACCGAGACCCTGCCGCTCGATCCCACCGAGCTGGTGATCGAGGACCCGACCATGAACATGAGCCGCACGGTCGTGGAGAACCCGGGCGTGGCCGGGCTGCACGAGGCGACCTTCGCCGTCACCCTGACCAACGGCGTCGAGTCCAGCCGCGTGCAGACCAACTCCAATGTCATCACCCCCGCCCAGCCCAAGACCATCCGCAAGGGCGCCAAGCCGGGCACCGAGGTGCCGCCGGTGCGCGACGGCGCGATCTGGGACGCGCTCGCGCGCTGCGAGTCGACCGGCAACTGGGCCATCAACACCGGCAACGGCTACTACGGCGGCATCCAGTTCGACCAGAGCACCTGGGAGCGCCAGGGCGGCCTGAAGTACGCCCCCCGCGCCGACCTGGCCACCCGCGAAGAGCAGATCGCCATCGCCGAGGTCACCCGCGCCCGCCAGGGCTGGGGCGCCTGGCCCGCGTGCACAGGACGCCTCGGCCTGAGCTGAGTTGCCGGAGCGCTGGCGCGCTCGAGCCGCGGCCCCTTGTGTCCCGTCGATCAGGCACCGTTGCTTGCTCCTTCGTCGCGGACGCAACGGCGTCTGATCGACGGGACGGCCGCGACGGCCGACTACGTCGGCCTGCCCCTCCTCGGGGTCGGGGCGGGTGGAGCTGGGTGGGTGGGATGGGTATCTATCCGGGGTTGTTCGGCGGGTCGGGTTGACCCGGGGAGTTGGCACGGTAGGTTGCACTCGTTTCGCCGGGTCTGTGTCTCGTGCGTTGTCCCGGCTCGTCGAGTCGAGGGTGGTTGTGATGCGTGGGGTTTCGGCCTGGCGGCGGGTGGCTGTCGCGATCGTGTTGGCGGCCGGTGCCGGGGTGTGCGTGCCGATGACGCCCGCGCACGCGCAGACGCCGGGGACGGTGATCGCGGTGATTCCGCAGGCCGACGGATTCCACGGGATGTCCGGCGCACAGGTCATCGACTACTGGACCCGGGGTGTCGGCGGGGTGACGCAGCCGGCGAGCGGGGCGCTGTATCTGCCCGAGGGTGACGCGCCCGCCGGCGGCTGGCCGGTAGTCGCCTTCGACCACGGGACGACCGGGCTCGGCGCGGGCTGCGGTGGGCAGTCCGATCCGGCGGGCGCGCCCTGGCCGGAGTCGCAGGCGCCGCAGGACGAGTTCCTGCGGCATCTGGTGGCGCAGGGGTATGCCGTCGTCGCGCCGGATTACCTGGGGCTCGGGCGGTTCGACACGGGGCCGCATCCGTATCTGGGCATCGACACCGAGGCCACCGCCACTCTGGACCTGCTGCGGGCGGCGCGTTCGGTGCGCTCGGATCTGTCGCCGGTGTGGGTGGCGGCGGGCATGTCGCAGGGCGGGCAGGCCGCGCTCGGCACCGGCCACCGGCAGGCGAGTTACGCGCCGGAGCTGGACTTCCGCGGAACCATCGCCATCGACCCGGAATCCGATGTCGAGAAGGTGGCCACCCTGCTCGGGCCGGGTAATCCGGATCGGGTCAGCGGCGGCATCCTCGGTTTCTCGGTGAGTATTCTGGCCGGTCTGCGCGCGGCCAGGCCGGATGCGCAAGTCGACAGCTACCTCAGCCCGCTGGGACGCCAGGTCCTCGACGAGATCGGCACGCTGTGCCAGGACGCGATCGACGAGCGGGTCGCCGATCTCACGCTTGGTCAGTTGCTCACCCGCTCGCTCGGCGAGGAGCCGTTGCGCTCGGTGATGGCCGACTACATGGCCGTCCCGACCAGCGGCTACGACGCCCCGATCCTGCTGCTCGTCAACGCCACCGACCGCACGGTGCCCTCGCCGCTGCACGCCGCGCTGGCCGCCCAGTTCACCGCGAACGGTGTCGACTACACATCTGTCGTCGGTACCGGCAAACACTGTGAGCTGAACCCGGCGATGATCGCCGCGGTCGACGAATTCCTGGCCCGGGCGCGCTGATCTGCCCCACGCTCGCTCCATCGCAGGTCCTGAGCGGTGTCCTGGCTACCGATCGGCGAACTGTACGATCGTCCAGTTCGTTGCTCCCGATCGGCCGGAAAGGTCACCCCCTGATGCCGAAGACCCTGAGCCGCGCTGCCATCGCAGCCGCCGTCACCGCCGCCGCGCTGGTGAGCGCCACCCACGCGCCCGCTTCGGCGGAACCGGGCGGAGTGCTCGCTGTCGAACCGCGACCCGTGGGATGGCACGGGATGTCGCGTGGCTCGGTCGTCGAATACACGACCCTGGACTCGGCCGGCGTCGAGCGTCCCGTCAGCGGTGCGCTGTTCCTGCCCGAGGGCGACGCGCCCGCCACCGGCTGGCCGATCATCGCCTACGACCACGGCACCCTCGGCTCCGGGCCCGGTTGCGGCGGCCAGGCCGATCCCGATCTCGCGCCACTTCCGGTGAACCGCGCCGCCGAGGACGCGCTGATCCAGGGCCTGGTCGAGCAGGGCTTCGCCGTCGTCGCGCCGGACTACCTGGGGCTGGGCCGCTTCGACACCGGTCCGCACCCGTACCTCGAGGTGCGCAGCGAGGCCACGGCCACGATCGACCTGGTACGCGCCGCCCGGGCGGCCACGCCCGAACTCTCGCGCACCTGGAGCGTCGTCGGCGCCTCCCAGGGCGGCCACGCCGCGCTCGGTACGGCGCACCTGCAGGCGAGCTACGCACCCGAACTCGACTTCCGCGGCACCGTCGCCGTCGACCCGGCCTCCGATGTCGAGAAGGCGCTGCCGCTGCTCGGCCCGTGGTTCCCCGAGGCCGAGGGCGCCGCGGGTCTGTCGGCGTTCACCGTCAGCATCCTGGCCGGGCTGCGCGCCACCCATCCCGAGGCGGAGGTGGACTCCTACCTCACGCCCAAGGGCAAGGAGATCGTCGATGCCGCGGGCGGGCAGTGCATCGATGGGATCGTGGCCGATCTCGCCGGGCTCGGTCTGGGCGAGCTGTTCGCGCGGCCGCTGTCGGAGGGCCCGCTGCGGACCGCGCTCGCCGCGTACATGACCGTGCCGACCAGCGGATACGACGCCCCGATCCTGTTGCTGATCAACGCGACCGACGCGGTGGTGCCCTCGCCGCTGCACGCCGCGCTGGTCGCCCAATTCGCGGCCGGTGGTGTGGACTTCGAGGCGGTCACCGGTTTCGGTCAGCACACCGTGCTCAACCGGCAGATGAAGGACGCGCTCGCCGATTTCGTCGACCGCGTCCACCAGGCGCCGCCGCAGCGCTGAACCACGGGACCGATCCGGGCCCGAACCGCCTCGGCGACATCGGGTTCGGGTCGACGGGCGCACCGGGCGTGAATCTGTACACTCGTCCAGGTCCTGGTCGCCGGTGGAGAGATGGATCCGTGCTGAAGAACCCGATCCGCGCGACGGTGGTCGCCGCAGTCACGGCGTGCGCGCTCACCGCCGCCACCTTCGCCCCCGCCGCGGCGCAGTCGCCCGGCTCGCTTATCGCCGTCGAGCCGAAACCGGCGGGCTGGCACGGCCTCGCGCGCGGGTCGGTCGTCGAGTACTGGATGACCGACTCGGCCGGCGTCGCGCGCCCGGCCAGCGGCGCGGTCTATCTCCCGGACGGTGAGGCCCCGGCCACCGGCTGGCCGATCCTGGCCTACGACCACGGCACCTCGGGCTCGGGTCCCGGCTGCGGCGGCCAGGCCGACCCCGAACTGGCGGCGCTGCCGCAGCATCGCGCCGCCGAGGACGCGCTGATCAAGCGATTCGTCGATCAGGGCTACGCCGTGGTCGCCCCGGACTACCTGGGCCTCGGCCGTTTCGAGACCGGCCCGCACCCGTATCTCGAGGTGCGCAGCGAGGCGACCGCCACCATCGATCTGGTCCGGGCCGCCCGCGCCGCCGATCCCGGCCTGTCGCGCACCTGGAGCGTGCTCGGCGTCTCGCAGGGCGGGCACGCCGCCCTGAGCACCGGGCACGTGCAGCAGAGCTACGCCCCCGAGCTGGATTTCCGCGGCACCATCGCGGTCGACGCCGCCTCCGACGTGGAGAAGGTGCTGCCGTTCATCGGCCCCGAACTGCCGGAGATCCCGGTGCTGTCGGCGGCGACCTCGTTCGTCGTCAGTATCCTGGCCGGGCTGCGCGCCACCCACCCCGAGGCCGACGTCGACTCCTATCTGACGCCGCTGGGCAAGTCGCTCGTCGACGCGGCGGGTGAGCGCTGCCTGGACGAGATCATCGCCTCGGTCAAGGGCTTGTCGGCGCGTGAGCTGCTCGCCCGCCCGCTGACCGGCCTGCGCGATGTCCTCGCCGCCTACATGACCCTGCCGACCAGCGGCTACGACGCCCCGATCCTGCTGACCATGAACGTCACCGACACGATCGTGCCGTCCCCGCTGCACGCGGCGCTGGTCGCGCAGTTCGCCGCCAACGGCGTCGACCAGCAGGTGATCCCCGGCACGGGCACGCACGGCTCGGTCTCGGCGGAGCAGCGCGCGGCGATGGACGCCTTCCTCGCGCGTGTCCACGCCGCCCCGCCGCAGCGCTGAGCTGCTCGATCGGCCGGGTTGGTAGGTTCTAGCGGTGCCCGAACCAGAGATTCCCGCGCGCGGTAGCGCCGCATTGCTCGGTCCCGCCGAGGTGCGGACGCTGGCCGAACGTTTCGGCGTCCGGCCGACCAAACAGCTCGGGCAGAACTTCGTGCACGACGCGAACACGGTGCGCCGCATCGTCACCGCCGCGGGCGTCGGTCCGCGCGACACCGTGCTCGAGGTCGGTCCCGGTCTGGGCTCGCTGACCCTGGCGCTGCTCGACGTCGTCGACCAAGTGGTTGCCGTCGAGATCGACCCGGTGCTGGCCAACTACCTGCCCGAGACCGTCGCCGATCGCGCTCCCGGCCTGGTCGATCGCCTGCGGGTCGTCGAGGCCGACGCGCTGCGCGTGCGTCCCGACCAGCTGCCCGCCGAGCCGACCGCGCTGGTCGCGAATCTGCCCTACAACGTGGCGGTCCCGGTGCTGTTGCACCTGCTCGCGGTGCTGCCGAGCATCCAGGTGTCGCTGGTGATGGTGCAGGCCGAGGTGGCCGACCGGCTGGCCGCCGAACCGGGCAACCGGGTCTACGGCGTGCCGAGCGTCAAGGCCGGCTTCTTCGGCAAGGTGCGGCGCGCCGGCGCGGTCGGCACGCAGGTCTTCTGGCCGGTGCCGCGCGTCGAATCGGGCCTGGTCCGTATCGATCGCTACGCCGAGCCGCCGTGGCCGATGGACGAGGCGCATCGCCGTCGCGTGTTCGAGGTGATCGACGCCGCGTTCGCGCAGCGCCGAAAGACGTTGCGCTCGGCGCTGTCCGGCTGGGCGGGCTCGCCCACGGAGTCCGAGCGCAGGTTGGTGGCGGCCGGCATCGATCCGACCGCCCGCGGTGAGACACTCGACACCGCGGCGTTCGTCCGCCTGGCCACCCAGGGCTGATCCGCGAATCGCGGGCGCGCGCAGCCGAACCTCCAGTACACCGGCTGTTCATCGGGACTCACGCGCGCACCCTGTGAAAGCAATTGTGGACAACCGGTTTTCGCCGCCGCCGGAGTTGATCATGATGCACGAACGACGTCACCGGTCCGGGACGAAAACCACCGACGGCACGCCGCCGGACGCAGATGTGGATGACGCTGTGGATGATTCATGGCGTCCAGCCCCCGAATGAACCATCGGTAAACGCCCTCCGCACCCACCACGTTTTCGGCCGCCTCGCGTCCGAGGGGCGAGACGTAACGCCGAAGGCGCAGTATCGCCCCTCGGACGCGAGGTCACGAGGCCGAAAACCCGCGGCGCCAGCCGCCTTCTACTCAGCCAGCGCGTAGCCCGCCTCGTCGACGGCGGCGGCGACCTCGGACTCGGTCAGCTCGTTCGTGCTGTCGACCTTGACGAGACCGCTGGCCAGGTCGACATCGACGCTGGTGACACCATCGATCTTGCCGATCTCCTGCTTGACCGAGCTCACGCAGTGTCCGCAGGTCATCCCCGTGACGGTGTAGGTGGTGGTGGCCATGGCCGACTCCTTCGCTCTTCGATCATACGGTCCAGGGGTATGTCCCCGACACGAACGAACATACCCCCCATGGGTATTAGGCGCAAGCCCCCGCCCGGCCACCTGCTGTGGCGTGGCTCTCCCTGTCCGGTGGGGCGCGGATTCAGCGCGGGTACTCGTCGGGGTAACCCGTTACGCTTGGTGATCGTGCTGTCAGTTGTGCCCAGCCCGGTCGTCGTGCGCGCCCCTTCGAAGGTGAACCTGCATCTCGGAGTCGGTGATCTGCGTCCGGATGGCTACCACGACCTGACCACGGTCTTCCAGGCGTTGTCGCTGGCCGACGAGCTCGAACTCGCCCCGTCGGCGTCGCTGGCGGTGCGGGTCACCGGCGAGGGTGCGGCCGAGGTGCCGACCGATCGGGAGAACCTGGTCTGGAAGGCCGCGGTTCGCCTGGCGCATCTGGCCGGACGCGCGCCGCTGGTGGAGATCGCCATCGCCAAGGGTATTCCGGTCGCCGGCGGCATGGCGGGCGGCAGCGCCGACGCGGCCGCCGCGCTGGTCGGTTTGAACGAACTGTGGGATCTGGGGCTGGGCCGCGACGAGCTGTCCGCGGTGGCCGCCGAACTCGGCAGCGACGTCCCGTTCGCGCTGCATGGTGGCACCGCGCTCGGCACCGGCCGCGGCGAGCGGCTGCTTCCGGTGCTCTCGCGCAACACCTTTCACTGGGTCCTGGCGCTGGCCAAGGACGGCCTGTCCACCCCGTCGGTCTTCCGGGAACTCGATCGACTGCGTGCCGAGGGCGACCCGCCGCGGCTGGGCGATCCGCAGAAACTCATGCAGGCGCTGGCCGCGGGCGACGCGCGCACGCTGGCGCCGCTGCTCGGCAACGATCTGCAAGCCGCGGCGCTGTCGCTGAAGCCGGAGCTGCGGCGCACCCTGCGCGCCGGGGTCGGGGCGGGTGCGCTCGCCGGACTGGTCTCGGGGTCCGGCCCCACCTGCGCGTTCCTGTGCGAGACCGAGGAGGCGGCGATCGCGGTGGCGGCCGAACTGGCCGGTGCCGGCGTCTGCCGCAGTGTGCGCACGGCCAGCGGTCCGGTGCCGGGGGCGCGGGTGCTCGACACCGAGGCGCACGGGAAGCACTGAGCGTCAGCCGATGACGTCGGCGAGCCGGTCGACCTGGTCGGCGTCGCGGCCGTAGCAGTAGAGCATCACCTCGTCGGCGCCGAGCTCGTCGAATCGCGCGATGGTCGAGCGGATGGCGTCGGGTGTGGTGAGCAGCCCGTCGAGCATGAACTTCGAGCGATCACCGGCGAAGGCGTAGTAGGCGCCCATGGCCGCGCGGGCGTCGGCGATCAGGTCGTCGTCACCGACGGCCACATTGACCTGGGCGACGATCCGCGGCGCGCCGATGCGGCCGTGGTCTTTCCAGGAGCGGCGCACGGTGTCGAACAGGTTGCCCGCCCACGACGGCGGCGCGGCGGCGAGGAACCCGCCGCCCCAGCGGCCGACGCGGTCGAGCGCGGCGGGCTGGAAGCCGCCGAACAGCAGCTCGGGACCGGCGGGGGAGCGCGGGACGGGGCCGATCGGTCCGCACTCGGGGCCGAACGATTCGCCGGCCCAGAGGCGGTGGAGCAGGCCGATCTGCTCGTCGAGGCGGCGCCCGCGAGTCCGCAGCTCGGTGCCCGCGGCGAGGTGGTCGTCGGCGCGTCCGCCGACGCCGACGCCGAGGACGAACCGGCCGCCCGACAGTACGTCGAGGGTGGCGGCCTGCTTGGCCAGCAGCGCGGTCTCGCGCAGCGGGGCCAGCAGCACCTCGGTCTGCAATCGGATGCGGCGGGTGGCGCCGGCCAGAGCGGCCAGGGTGACGAGCGGTTCGGGGTTGTCGTAGACCAGCCGGTCGAGCAGGCCGAGGGTGGAGAAGGGGCCGTCGTCGGCGCGGCGGGCCCAGTCGAACAGGGCGGGCGGATCGGAAATGGGGAGGCCGAGGCCGATATGCATGGAATCCTCCGGGGAAAGAACGTCGTTCGTGTCGAACGTTGTTCGCTACGAACGACGTTAAACGAACATCGTTCGTAGCGCAAGGTGGCGCGGCTCGGACGGCCGACGACCGGGCAAGTAGGCTCGTCACGGCCCCACAGTCGCGCGGAAGGCGGGCGAGCAACACCTATGTCCAACCTGATCAACCTCGAACAGGTCTCCAAGAGCTTCGGCATCAAGCCGCTGCTGGACGACGTCTCGCTCGGTGTGCACGCGGGAGAGCGGATCGGGGTGGTCGGTCTCAACGGCGGCGGCAAGACGACGCTGCTCGAGGTGCTGACCGGTCTGGAGCAGCCCGACAGCGGCCGGGTGAGCCGGGTCGGCGGACTGCGGATGGCCGTGGTCACCCAGCGCGGCGTGCTGCCCGACGGCGCCACCATCGGTTCCATCGTGCTCGCCGGACTCTCCGACGATCTGTCCACCGTCGACATCGCCGAACACGAATGGGCCGCCGACGCGCGCATCCGCTCGGTGCTCGACGGCATCGGCATCGCCGATCTCGGCCTGGACACCCCGGTCACGAACCTCTCCGGTGGCGAGCGCCGCCGCGTCGCGCTGGCCGCCGCGCTGGTGCGCGACCTGGACCTGCTCGTTCTCGACGAGCCGACCAACCACCTCGACATCGAGGGCGTGCAGTGGCTGGCCGAGCACCTGGTCGCCCGGCGCACCGCGCTCGTCGTCGTCACCCACGATCGCTGGTTCCTCGACACCGTCGCCACCCGCACCTGGGAGGTCGTGGGCGGCAAGGTGGAGACCTACGAGGGCGGCTACGGCGACTGGATCTTCGCCCGCGCCGAACGCGCCCGTCAGGCCGACGCCACCGAGTCCCGCCGCCAGAACCTGGCCCGCAAGGAACTGGCCTGGCTGCGTCGCGGCGCCAAGGCCCGTACCTCCAAGCCGCGCTACCGCGTGGAAGCCGCCGAGGCGCTGATCGCCGACGTGCCGCCGCCGCGCGACTCGGTCTCGCTGGCCGCGTTCGCGCGCAAGCGCCTGGGCCGCGTGGTGATCGAACTCGAGGACGCCACGCTCACCACCCCCGACGGCCGCGTGCTGGTCGACGATCTGACCTGGCGGCTCGCGCCGGGTGAGCGGGTCGGTCTGGTCGGGGTCAACGGCTCGGGCAAGACCACGCTGCTGCGCGCCCTGGCCGGCGACGCCGAACCCGCCGCGGGCAAGCGCATCCAGGGCCAGACCGTTCAGATCGGCTGGCTGCGCCAGGAACTCGACGACCTGCCCACCGACATGCGGGTGCTCGAGGCCGTGCAGCAGGTCGCCCAGCGAATCATGCTCGGCGACAAGGAGATCTCGGCCGGTCAGCTGGCCGAGCGGCTCGGTTTCACCCCCGCCCGGCAGCGAACACCGGTCGGCGACCTGTCCGGTGGCGAGCGACGCCGCCTGCAGCTGACCCGCATCCTGATGGCGGAGCCGAACGTCCTGCTGCTCGACGAGCCGACCAACGACCTCGATATCGATACCCTGCAGCAGCTGGAGGACCTGCTCGACAACTGGGCGGGCACGCTGGTCGTCATCAGCCACGACCGCTACCTGGTCGAGCGCATCTGCGACACCACCTGGGCGCTGTTCGGCGACGGCAAGCTGACCAACCTGCCCGGCGGCATCGACCAGTACCTCACCAAGCGCGCCACGCTGGCCGCCCCGGCCAAGCCCGCCGCCGCGAAACCGTCCGCCGCGACCACGGATTCGGCCGACCGCCGCGCCGCCCGCAAGGAGCTGTCGCGGCTCGAGCGCAGCATCGCCAAACTCGACGAGCGCGAACAGAAACTGCACGTCGCCCTGGCCGATGCCGCCACCGACCCGGACAAGCTGGTCAAGCTCGGCGCCGAACTCAAAGAGGTCGTCGCGGAAAAGGAAGCCGCCGAAGAACGATGGCTGGAACTGGCCGAGGACCACTGATCACGGAGGGGCAGGGGTAACTCGCCGGGCACGGGCTGACCGATCCGGCGAGCGACGGTCAGCCGCCGACGCGTCGTGACCCAGCGCCTGAGTCCGGCCCGAAATCGCGGGGAGGCGGGACAGTCTCGCGCCCTTCGGCGATGACGACGGGCAGGCAGGTCTGCACGAAGTCGGCGCCGAATTCGGTGAGGATGATGCTGCGGTAGCTCACCTTGGTGCCGAAGCCGCGCTTGAGCGCGTCGCGCACCTGCTCCTGCGCCTCGATGAGCTGGTAGCGGCTCGGATTGCCGACCGGTTCGCGGGTGGACTCGATGAGCCCGAGCCTGCGCAGGTTGGGCAGGTATTGCGGCACCCGGTTCGGGAAGCGCAGACCGGCATGCTCGCCGATCAGGGTGAGGCCGCTGATCAGGCGCTCACCGCCGAACGCCCGCTGGCGTCCGGTGCGCACATCGAGCGCGGGCTGCGGTCCGTCGACGTGCATGAACCGCAGGATCCGGGCCTCGTCGGGGGTGATCTCGGCGAGGATGCCGGGGTAGGCGGGGTGGGTATCGGGCTGGGCCGCGTGCGTGCTGGCCGACAGGCGCAGCAGCTCGGCGCCCTGTTCGCGCAGCGTCGGCATGCCGCCGTCGCCGGAGTGCTCGGTGCCGACGGGCAGGCCGAGCGCGTGCCGGAGCCGGTCGCGCACTTCGCCTTCGGCTTCGGCGAGGACATCCTTGGGCGGGGCGCCCGCCATGCTGCCGCGCAGGACGGTGACCGTCACGCCGAGGGCGGTGTCGAGGGTCCACAGGGTCATCCCCGAGGCCGCGGTGAGCGCGACCCGCGCGACCCCGGTCGCCGCCCGTACCGTGCGCACCGGCGAGACGGGCAGCACGCCACGCCGGTCACCGATGGCTTCGATCGGCGGTACCTCGCGTCGCACCAGTTCGGTGGACGGGGTCCCGTCGTCTATATCCATGTAGTCGCCACTCCAGTTCCGAAGACCAGGATATGAGCGTATCCGGCGAGCAGCCCCAGCGCGCCGCCATGGACGAAAAGCAACCATTCGTCCTGTTTGATGGCCGAACGCAGCATGTCCACGAAGTCGTGTGGGGAAAGTGCGGACATTTGCCGGGCGATGTATTCGTTGACCTGCCTGCCCTGTTGGACGTTGAACGCCGGGTCGGCGAAGGCCATCGGCGCGATCGTCATCGCCTCGGCGGTGAGGGTGGACTGTAGCGAGTCGTACTCGCGGCTGCCGAGCATGAACTTCACCGCGGGCCGGGCCGGGCCGAGCGCGCGGTCGGCGGCCGGACGCAGGGTGTCCTCGAGCATCTGCAGGGTGCGGTCCGAGCGCGGGCCGTTGAGCAGCTCGTCGCCGATATTGGCGACGGTGACCACCTCGGTGGAGACGAGTTCGGCGTAGCCGGCGGTGATCTCGGGCTGGCGCTTGATCAGCAGACCCTGCCGCCACGGGCACCACCACTTGGGCGTCGCGGGCGCGAAGATCATGTTGATGCCGACCCAGTTGACCACCCAGCCGATGATGATCCCGCCGATGGGCAGCACGATCAGCGGCGAGAGGCCGGTGGTGTGCAGCGCGAGCACCAGCAGCAGACCGCAGGGCGCGCCGAAATAGAAGCCGAAGTTCTGCATGAACCGCAGTTCCTTGGCGCCGAGCACCTGGAACAACTGGTTGAGCAATTGCGGTCGCGCCTGGAAATATCGGATGACCATCTGCTTCACATCGAGCAGCTGATCGATATTGGTGCCGAGTTCGATGGTGAGTTCGCGCAGGATCTCCGGCAGTTGCGAGCGCACCCGCTGATGCACCATCTCGCGCACCTGGGTGGGCAGGTTGTACCAGAGCTGCGGGTGCTCGCGGCGCAGGATCACCTCGACGATATCGCTGATCTGGGCGTCGGCGACCTCGGCCAGATGTTCGGCCAGCTTCTCCGGATCGAGCTCGCGGTAGAAGTCGGACACGCTGCCGAGCTTGGACAGCCCCTTGTCGACCGCGATGCTGGCCATCTTGTCGGCGCGCGAGGGCACGATGCCCTGCCAGCCGATCCGCCCGTCATAGCTGAGCAGCGGCAACACCTGGATCCGCTTGGGCAGATACGGGAAGATCGCGCGCAAGCCGGGCAGCTTCACGCCGTGGAACTTGATCGGCTGGAACAGCATCAGAATGCCGGTCCAGTTCGTGATGTAGCCGATTATTCCTGTGAAAAGAGGAATGGTCAGAATTTCTAGCAGGAGTGTCGGATGTAACCCGAACACACTCTCCAACACGACACCCTCCTGCCGTAACCCGGTGATCACCGCCTCACCGGCACCCAAAATTAGCACCCCCGTGCCGCGGTGACCCTACTGTGAGGTGCGGAACTGGGTCCATTCGTCGTGCGCCAGGCCACAGGGTAGTGTCTGAGACATCAGTCACAGAACCTGTCCCGAATGCCGTATTCGCCCAGGCGAGTCGGAACAATGAGCACCACCACATTTGGTGACAGGCCACAACCAGCGCGTACAGGGGGCGCGCTGCGTACGCACTGTGCTTGGAGCGTGGTCGGGCAATAATCTGTGGGCGATCGTTCCCATGCGAGACTTCGGAGTAGGACGTGACAGACGACAGGACCGGACAGGACCTGGCCCGTGCCGGTACCCGCGCCGTCGAGCGCAGCTCGGATGTCGAGCAGCGACAGATCAGTAATGAAGCCCGGTTGATCCGCGGGGTGTTCCGCGCCGCCGGATTGGCGGCGGGCACCGCGGTGCGCGGCAGCCAATGGGCGGTCGGCACCACCTACGAGGTGACCAAGGAACTGGCCCAGGCGGCCCTGGACGGCGAGTCCTCGGCCGACATCGCCGAGCGCACGGGCAACGCCCTGCGCTCGATCGCGCGCAGCGCGCTCGGTGTCACCGAGGGGTCGGTGCGCGAGATCGTCAGCTACGTGCCGACGCCCAACGGGTCCACCCAGCAGGCCATCACCGTCGGTCCCTACCTGCGCTCGGCCAGCACCGAGGACCTGCGTCGCCGCGGCGACGCGCTGCTGGCCCGCTCGGCCGACGTCTACTTCACCGAGGACGTGCACCCGGCCTACGACCGCATCCTCGACGAGATCGCGCCCGACGAGGCCCGCATCCTGCGGTTCATGGCGCTCAACGGTCCGCAGCCCTCGGTCGACGTGCGCACCAACCGCCCGCTCGGTATCGGCTCGGAGCTGGTGCAGGGCGATCTGACCTCGGTGCCCGAGCAGGCCGGCGTGCGCTACCCCGATCGGGCCCGCTCCTATCTGATCAACCTCAACCGCCTCGGCCTGACGTTCACCTCCGAGGATCCGGTGGTGCTGAGCCGCTACATGGTGCTCGAAGTGCAGCCGGTGGTCGAGGAGGCGCTCAAGAAGGCCGGCCGCGCGCCGAAGATCGTCCGCAAGAGCCTGCGCCTGTCGGAATTCGGCGAGGACTTCTGCCGCACCTGCTTCACCATCGGGTAGCTGAGACAGCGCGGGCAGGCGGCGCCGGAGGTCACGCTCCGGTGTCGGCAGTGATAGCGATCAGATACAGATCCGGCACTGCGCTCGTTTCAGTGGGATCGTGGAGGGATGGAGCAGGGTCCCGGATCTCCGAGCGTGCGCGTCGACGATCCCGTCGCGCCCACCTCGGCGCGGCCCGGTCCGCTGCTGCCCGGTGACGACGCTCCACTGGTCGCCGGGATGGAGACGGGGGAGGATCGGATGGCCGAGATGCCGCCCGCGGACGCGATGGATGAACAGCAGCCCGAACCGGTCCAGCGCCCGCCCGATCACCCTGACGACCTGATCGCGATCAGCCGGCTCAAATTCCGCTATCTGCGGGCCCTCGACACCAAGTCCTGGGACGAGTTCGCCGACACCCTGATCCCCGAGGCGACCGCCACCTACAGCGAATACCTGCAGTTCGAGTCGCGCGAGGCCTTCCTGGCCTTCCTGCGCAACACCCTCGGCCCGCACGTCATCACCGAGCATCGCTGCGACCATCCGGAGATCGATGTCGACGGCGACACCGCGACCGGCACCTGGTACCTGGCCGACACGGTGATCATCCCCGAGCACAACATGTGCCTGCGCGGCGCGGCTTTCTATACCGACCGCTACGTCCGCTGCGAGGACGGTCACTGGCGCATCGCGCACACCGGGTACGAGCGCACCTACGAGGTGGTGCTCTCGCTCAGTGATCTGCCCAGTCTGCGGCTGACCGCGAGCCGCTGGGGGATGATCGCCCAGGAGAATCACATCTCCTCGGTGGAGCGCAACCCCGGACCGGCCGCCTGACGCCGACTCAGACAGTCGACCAGTTAGTCCGCGGTCGCGACCAGTGGCTCGAGCGTGAGCCTCGGATGCTCTTTCTCGATGTACTGCAGCCGCCATTTGTCGCTGAACAGCGCGAGAATCGCGCCGTCGGTCCGAGTGAACACCTCGACGCCGCGCTGGCGATCCAATTCCGGCGCCGATTCCGCGTCGGTGCGCCTGGCCAAAGTGAAGGGCAGGAAATCCAGCTGGGTTTCCACATTGAACTCCGCCTGCATGCGAGCGGTGACGACCTCGAACTGCATCGGGCCGACCGCCGCCAGCACCGGCGAGGCGTCGCCGCGGGCGTCGTTGCGCAGCACCTGCACCACGCCCTCGGAGTCGAGCTGGTCGATGGCCTTGCGGAACTGCTTGTACTTGCCCGCGCTCTGCGCGCGCAGCGTCGCGAAATGTTCGGGGGCGAAGCTCGGGATCGGCGGGAACTCCACCTTCTTGTCCACGAACAGGGTGTGGCCCGGCGCGAGCGCGGTGGCGTTCACCAAGCCGACCACGTCGCCCGGGTAGGCGGTGTCGACGGTGGTGCGCTCGCGTCCGAACACGGTCAGCGCGTACTTGGTGGCGAACGGACGACCGGTCTGCGCGTGCGTGACGACCATGCCGCGCTCGAACTCACCGGAGACGATCCGCATGAACGCCAACCGGTCGCGGTGCGCGGTGTCCATGCCCGCCTGCACCTTGAAGACCACCGCGCTGAACGGATCGCCGGTCGCGCGGTCCTTGCCCGCCACGTCGGCCCGCGGGCCCGGTGCGGGCGCCAGCGCCACCAGCGTCTCCAGCAGCTGGCGCACACCGAAGTTCAGCATCGCCGAGGCGTAGATGACCGGTGAGGTCTGCCCGGCCAGGAACAGCTCCTGGTCGTGGTCCTGCCCGGTGGCCGAGAGCAGTTCGCTCTCCTCGGCGGCGGTCGTCCAGGCCTCGCCCTCGCGTGCCTCGGCCTCGGCCGGGGTCAGCGATTCCTCGGGGGCGATGGTCGCGCCGCCCGCGGTGCGGGTGAAGTGGATGTACTCGCTCGCCTCGCCCTCGGGGCCGCGCCGCAGCAGACCGCGGAAGTCGCCGGCGATGCCGACCGGCAGGAACAGTGGGGTGGGGGTGAGGCCGATCCGCTCGCTGATCTCGTCGAGCAGCTCCAGCGGCGCCTGACCGGGGCGGTCCCACTTGTTGATGACGGTGATGACCGGGATGCCCCGGTGGCGGCAGACCTGGAACAGCTTCAGCGTCTGCGGCTCGAGGCCCTTGGCCGCGTCGATCAGCATGACCGCGGCGTCGACCGCGGTGAGCACGCGGTAGGTGTCTTCGGAGAAGTCGGAGTGGCCGGGGGTATCGACCAGGTTGATGACATTGTCGATGTCGGACCCGGCGGCGCGGTAGTTGAACTGCAGCGCGGTCGAGCTCACCGAGATGCCGCGCGCCTTCTCCATCTCCATCCAGTCCGACACGGTCGACTTGCGCCCGGCCTTACCGTGGATGGCGCCCGCCTCGGAGATCATCTTGGCGTGTAGTGCCAGCGCCTCGGTCAGCGTCGACTTACCCGCGTCGGGGTGCGAGATCACGGCGAAGGTGCGGCGGCGCGCGACCTCGGCGGGTAGTCCGCGCGGGGTGGGGGCGGCGCTCTCTCCGGACTCGGTCAACGCAGAACCTCACTGTGTTTATGGCGGCTGGTGCCGCGGGGTTTGCGGCCCTTCGGGCCTCGCATCCGAGGCTCGAGACTACGCCTTCGGCGTTACGCTTCGAGCCTCGGATGCGAGGCGGCCGCAAACCCGTGGTCGTCGCGGTGGATGGTGTCGCGCGGCTTCGCGGCGGCAGGTGGGGCCGTTTTTCTGTGGATATGCCGATGCGGTATGGTGGTCGGGTTGTCTCGGCGAGGGTGAGTTGCCCCTAGTGGTTGTACTCACCGTGATCGACGCGGCTCGGCCTTCCCGGTCGTCCTCGTTCGTTCTTCGTCCGACGAGTAGACGTTGACCCCGCAGATGGGTCGCCCCACCTGACCAGCCCGGAAGAGCCGTAGGAGCGCATTCAGTCATGTCCGACGTGAACCAGATCGAAGCCGCCGTCCGCACCGAATTCGGTAAGGGCGCCGCTCGCCGTACCCGTCGCGACGGCAACGTGCCCGCCGTGCTGTACGGCCACCAGGCCGAGCCGCAGCACCTGAGCCTGGACGCCAAGGCCTTCGCCGCCATCCTGCGTACCCACGGCACCAACGCCATCCTGAACCTCGTCGTCGACGGCAAGCAGCAGCTCGCGATGACCAAGTCGGTCGTGGTCCACCCGATCCGCCGCTACATCGAGCACGCCGACCTGCTGATCGTCAAGCGTGGCGAGCGCGTCACCACCGACGTCAACGTCGTGGTCACCGGCGACGCCGCCTCCGGCACCCTGATCACCCAGGAAGCCACCACCCTGTCCATCGAGGCCGACGCGCTGAAGCTGCCCGAGTCCATCGAGATCTCGGTCGAGGGCATCGAGCCGGGCACCCAGATCCTGGCCGGCAGCATCGAGCTGCCCGCGGGCGTGACCCTCGCCGGTGACCCGGAGGCCCTGATCGTCAACGTCATCGCCGCGCCGTCGGCCGCGCAGCTCGACGAAGAGGGCGAAGGCACCGCCGCCGCCGAGGAGACCGCCGAGTCGGCTCCCGAGTCCGAGTAAGACTCCTGCACTACGGTTCGGCGCATGACCGAATCCTCCGGGCCCGCACTCGTGGTGGGGCTGGGTAACCCCGGCCCCGAATACGAGCGCACCCGCCACAATGTGGGCTTCCTGGTCGCCGACGTGCTCGCCGAGCGCGTCGGCGACCGTTTTGCCGTGCACAAGAAGTCCGGCGCGGATCTGCTGCAGGCCCGCCTGGACGGGCGCCAGATCCTGATCGCCAAGCCGCGCACCTACATGAACCTGTCCGGTCGGCCGGTGGCCGCGCTGGCCAAGTTCTTCTCGGTGCCCGTCGACCAGGTCATCGTGGTCCACGACGAGCTCGATCTGCCGTTCGGCACCATCCGGCTCAAGCAAGGCGGCGGCGAGGGCGGCCACAACGGCCTGCGCTCGATCTCCCAGGCCCTGACCACCAAGGACTACCTGCGCACCAGGATCGGCATCGGCCGCCCGCCCGGTCGTCAGGACCCGGCCGACTACGTGCTCAAGCCGTTCGCGGCCCCGGAGCGCAAAGAGGTCCCGGTGATCGTCGAGCAGGCCGCCGACGCGGTCGAGCTCTTGCTGAAGGTCGGGCTGGAAACCGCCCAGAACCAATTACATTGAGCGCTGGTGCGCTCGAGTTCGCGGCCCTTCCGGTCCCGCCGGTCAGGCACCGTTGCTTGCTCCTACGTCGCCTGCGCAACGGCACCTGACCGGCGGGACGGGCCGCGAACCGCCGCTGCTCGGCGGCCCCTCCTCGAGGTCGGGGCGTGCGTGGCCGGCAGCGACGGGTCGGTCCTATCTCAGGTGTACCGCGGTGGCGGCTCGGCGCAGTTTGCCCGACGACGTCTTCGGCAGGGCACCGGGGCCGAGGACCGCGACCGTGCGTGGGCGGGCGCCGACCTCGGCGAACACCTCGTGCACGATCTCGCGCTCGATTCGCTTCACCTCGTCGGGATCCTGATAGTCGTTGGATTCCACTACCACGGCGAAGCTTTCGCGCTTCTCGCCCGCGTCCAGGCGCACGGCCACCGCGTTGCCGGGGCGCACGCCGGGCACCCGCATCGCGGCCCGCTCGATGTCGGTCGGGTAGATGTTGCGCCCGCCCATGATGATGACGTCCTTCATCCGCCCGCAGACCACGACCAGCCCGGCCTCGGTGAGGTAGCCGATGTCGCCGGTGTCGAGCCAGCCCTCCTCGTCCTGCGCGGGCCGGAATCCATCGACGGTCACGTAGCCCGAAGTCACCGCGGGGCCGCGTAATTCGATGACGCCGACCGTGCGCACCGGCAGCGGCTGCCGCTCGGCGTCGACCACCCGGCCCTCGAGGTCGTCGACGAGGTGGCCGAGCGTCGGCAGCCTGCGCGGGGTGCCGTGGTGGCCGTCCTCGGCCACCGGCACCGCCTTGCCGACGGCTTCGAGCAGATCGGCGTCGATGACGTCGAGCACCATGCCGTGGCCGGGGTCGGGGATCGAGACGGCCAGGGTGGTCTCGGCCATGCCGTAGACCGGGGTCAGCGCCATCGGGTTGAGCCCGAAGTGCTTGCCCGCGTCCGCGAGCGCGATCATGGTGTCCGGGTCGACCGGTTCGGCTCCGTTCCACATGTACCGCACGCTGGACAGATCCATCGAGCCCGGCTCGGCCTGGCGCAGCCGCCGGGCCAGCAGCGAGTAGGCGAAGTTCGGTGCCGCGGTGACGGTTCCGCGATACTTGTCGATCAGCTCGGCCCACAGCAGCGGCCTGGCCAAGAAATCCAGCGGGGTCACGCAGACCACCTCGGCGCCGAATTGCATGGGTACGCTGAGGAATCCGACCATGCCCATGTCGTGGAACAGCGGCAGCCAGCTGATCATCACGTCGTCGTCGAGCTGGAACTTCACACGATTGAACATCGCGTGCGCGTTGACGTTGAAGTTGCCGTGGGTGATCCGGACGGCCTTGGGTGATCCGGTCGATCCGGAGGTCAACTGCTGCAGCGCGATATCGGATTCGGCGGTCGGCACCGGGTCGGTGTCGGGGCCCTCGTGCAGGTCCTCGATCTTGACCACGGTGATCCCGCGCTCGAGCAGCACGGGTTCGGCGGCGGCGAACGGCGCGCCGAGCACGACGGCCTTGGCCTCGATCATGTCGAGCACCGTCTCGGTGTCGCGTACCCAGACCGCGAGGTCGGTCCGCGGAGTCGGCTGGTGCAGCATGGTGATCGAAGCACCACGCATCCAGATGCCCTGGCAGACAGGGGCGATGTCGACGGGCAGGCCGGCCAGGACGCCCACCGCGTCACCGTGCTCGATCCCGGCGGCCGCCAGGCCACCCGCCATCCGCCGCGCCACGCGGTGGATATCCCCCCAGGTCTGCCGCAACGGCGCCTCCGGCTCCCCGGTGACCAGCCCCCTGTGGCTGGTCAGCGCTGTGGCAAACATTTCGTCGGTGAACCTGCTCAACGTCGGACTCCCTTTACGCCAACGATCGGTTACGGCCGTGCTCCCAACAGAAAATCCCGCCCCGCCCACCCGGTGTTAACCCCGACTGGCAACCGAGCGTCCTCGCCGATCAACGTTCGGCGGCAAAGGAGGCAGCGTAGCGGTCCACATATGGTCTACCCGATTGCATCGCAATTTCCCGCATCAGCTGGTCAGTTGCCACTCTGACCTGGGCGCGGTGCACCGCTGCCGGATACCGCCGCGCCGGCTGGACGCTGATGCGCACCTTGGTGAAACGCAACAGTTTCCGACCGCGGGGGTTCATGCGGTCGGTTCCCTCCAGCACCACGGGCACCACCGGCGCCCCTGTAGCCATGGCAACGCGCAGCGCCCCGGTGCGACCACGATAGACCCTGCCGTCCACCGACCGGGTGCCCTCCGGGTGAATTGCCCAGACGCCGCCCGCTTCGAGGATCCGGGTGGCAGCCGCGAGGGCGTCGGCGGCGGCGTCACCCCCGGTGCGGTCCACCGGTACCTGTCCGGCGGCGGTGAAGAACCACCGCTTGGCCCGTCCGCGCAGGCCGGTGCCGGCGAAGTACTCCTGTTTGGCGAGAAAGGTGAGCGGGCGCGGGATCACCAGCGCCAGGTAGAGCGAGTCGATGAAGGCCAGGTGATTGGCCGCGATGATCACCGGCCCGGTGCGCGGCACGTGCTCGAGACCCTCCACGCGCGGGCGGCCGAGCAATCGCAGCAGCGGGCCGATCAGGACGTGTCTGCACAGCTGGTACCACATGGGACCTCCATCGTAGACAGTGTCTACGCGAGGATAGTAGACATTGTCTACGCAGGCGAGGGCGCGCGTGGCCCACCGGGTGTGCAGAATTGCCCCTATGCCCGAATCGCTGCGTGAGCGCCTGATCGACACCGGTGTCGACCTGCTCGAACGCGACGGCGTCGGCGAACTCGGGCTCCGGGCCATCGCCAGGGCGGCCGGCGTCTCGCACGGTGCCCCGCGCCGCTGGTTCCCCACCCATGCCGCCCTGCTGGCCGCGATCGCCGCGCGGGGCTTCGCCGACCTGATCGACCGCTTCGGCGCGCTCGCCACGATCGCCGACCCACGCGAACGGCTGCGCCGGATGGCGATCGACTACGTCGACTTCGCGCTCACCCGGCCCGAGATGTTCACCCTGATGTTCCGGCACGACCTGCTGGCGGGCTCGGGTGAGAACCTCCGGGCGACGACCCAGCCGCTGTACGGGCAGATCGTCGCGCTGGTCGCCGCCGCAGCCCGGCCGGGCGCCGATGCCCCCGCCACGGCCCTGCTGCTGTGGACGAATGTGCACGGCCTGGCCACCGTCGCAGCCAACCGGACACTCGAAGTCGTTGCCCCGGAAGCGGACCCGCGCGTGCTCGCCGACCGCATCGTCGGCGAGCACCTCACGGGTTAACGGGTGACCTCCGCCAGCGCGGCGACGAAGCGATCGAGGTCGTCGGTGTCGACGAAGTAGTGCGGGGAGGCCCGCACGATCGCGGGCAGGCCGCGCGTGGTCATGTCCAGCAGGGTGGAGCCCGCGTGGCTGACGGTCACGGTGACGGCGTGCTCGGCGAGCCGGTCGCGCAGCGCGAGCGGGTCGTGACCGTCGACGGTGAACGAGACGATCCCGCTGTGCTCGGTGCCGAGGTCGCGCACGGTCACCCCGGGCACGCCGGGCAGGGCTTTGCGCAGGTAACCCGCTCGGTCGGCCACGGCGGCGTAGACCTCGTCCGGCCCGAGGGCGAGTAGGTAGTCCACGGCGGCCCCGAGTCCGAGCCGGGCGGCGACATCGCATTCCCAGAACTCGAAGCGAGACGCGTCGGGGGCGAGCCGGTATTCGTTCGGGCTCACCCACTGCGCGCTGTGCAGATCGAGCCGTCCCGGTTCCATCGTGCGCGCCAGTTCGTCTCGGACGTAGAGGAATCCGGTGCCGCGCGGCCCGCGCAGCCACTTGCGCCCGGTGGCCGAGAGCGCGTCGACGCCGAGCGCGCCGACGTCGATGGGCAACTGCCCGATCGACTGGCAGGCGTCGAGCAGCACCAGCGCGCCCGCCTCGTGGGCGACCCGGGTGGCCTCGCCGACCGGATTCACCAGGCCGCCGTTGGTCGGCGCGTGCTGCAGCGAGACCAGCTTCACCCGCTCGTCGAGCATGGCCGCGAGGGCGTCGGTGTCGAGACGGCCGGTGTCGTCGCTGGGAATGTGCTCGACCACGGCACCGGTCCGCCCGGCCCGCTGGAGCGCGGCGATGGCGTTGCTGGCGTAGTCGGCGCCGGAGATCAGGATGCGGTCGCCGGGACGCAGCGCCACCGCATAGGCGAAATCGGCCCATGACCGGCTCGCACTGTCGCTGAGCGCGATGGTCTCCGGGGTGGCGCCGATCAGGCTCGCGATCGAGGTCTTCACCGCGGCCAGGTCGTCCAGTCGTTCGTTAGCCGCGCGGTAGCCACCGATCTCCGCTTCCCGGCGCAGGTGGGCGATCACGGTGTCGGTGACCACCCGCGGCGACAGCGACGATCCGGCGCTGTCGAGGAATACCTGCCCGGACGCGAGTCCGGGAGTGTCGGCTCTGATCGCGGCGAGGTCCATCATGGCGACGACCCTACCGCCGCCGAGCTGTTCCCCATTTCGTCACTTTTTCTGTCGGTACTCGTCGCTACTCTGGAATGAGTCGGTTGCACGAGCACGCGGTTTCCACGGCGGCACCCAGTACGCGGAGGTTGGCATGGCGGTCACTCTGGAACGTTCTTCGTGGCCCGATTCCGTCACTGACCAGGGCGAACTGTCGTCCAGGGCGGCGGCGGAGGCCTATGTCGGCGGGGTCTGCTTCAAACTCGGGCCACCGGCGCTGATCGGTGCGGAACTGGAGTGGCTCACCGCGGGGCCCACCGGTGCGCGCCCCTCGCTCGAGCTGATGGCAGCGGCCCTCGGGCCCCACGCACCCACCTCGATCGCCCCGGCCTCGGCCGCGGCCCCCCTGCCCGGCGGAAGCAGGGTCACCATCGAACCCGGTGGTCAGATAGAACTATCCAGCGCACCGTTCGCCGATCCGGCGGCGCTGACGCAGCAGCTGGCGGCTGATGCGGCCCGTTTGCGGGACCTGCTCGCCGCCCACGGAATCGGTATCGAATCGGCCGCCGCCGACGCTCGTCGCCCGGCCGAACGGCTCCTCCGCCTACCCCGCTACGCGGCCATGGAACGCCGGTTCGCCGGCGTCGGGCCGTTCGGGGCGCTCATGATGTGCAATACCGCGGCCACCCAGGTCAGCGTCGACGCGGGTGCCGATCCCGACGAGGTCAGGGCCCGCTGGACGGCGCTCTACGTCCTCGGACCGGCACTGATCGCCGCCTTCGCCTGCTCGCCCCGGCTCTACGGCGCACCGCAGGGCGCGTGGGCATCCCAGCGCATGCGCACCTGGCTGCGACTGGACCCCTCGCGCACCCGCCCGCCGGTGGCCGACTGGTCCGATCCGATCACCGCCTACGCGCACTGGGCGCTGGACGTGCCGCTGCTGTGCGTGCGCTGCACCGAGCACGACGCCGACTGGTCACCGCCGCCCGGCGCCACCTTCGCCGACTGGCTGGCGGGCGCGCTCGACGACGAGGTCGGCCGCCGCCCCGGCACCGCCGACCTGGACTATCACCTGACCACCCTGTTCCCGCCGGTCCGGGCCGCGGGCCACCTCGAGGTGCGCTACCTCGACACCCAGCCCGGCGACACCTGGACCACCCCGATCCACCTGTTCGACGCGCTGTTGTCCACGCCCGCGGTCGTCGCCGAGGCGACCGCCCTGGCCGCGCCGACCGCGGGGGAGTGGCTTGGCGCGGCCCGCACCGGCCTGCTCAATCCGCAGGTCCGCCGGGTCGCGGTCGACCTGCTCGAACTCGCCGCCCAGCACGCCCGATCCGCCCCGGCCGCACAGGAATTGGCCCTGGCCGCGCGCCGATGTCGGTCCGGCGACAGTCCCCTCACCGTGGCGCGGGCGCGCAACGGGTCGGGCGGTTCGTGACAGGTACCGCTCCCACCGGCCCGATGACGTTGTCGCCCACACCCTTCCGGAGTTGATCCCGTGACCCTTTCCGCCCCCGCCGATCACCGCGACCGCGACCGCATGCGCGAGCGGATCGCCGAGGTGCTGCAGCGGGCCCGCCGCCGCACCGCCGTTCTCACCGACAGCGTCGACGAGGCCGACCTCATCGCCCAGCATTCGCCGCTGATGAGCCCGCTGGTCTGGGACCTCGCCCACATCGGCAATCAGGAAGAGCTCTGGCTGGTCCGCGATGTCGGTGGCCGCGAGGCGGTCCGGGCCGACATCGACGAGCTCTACGACGCGTTCAAACACGCCCGCGCGAACCGCCCCGCGCTGCCGCTGCTCGATCCCGATCAGGCCCGCGGCTATGTCGGCACCGTCCGCGAGAAGGTCTGGGACGTGCTGGGTTCCAGCGCGCTGTCCGGTGATCCGCTGGTGGACAACGGTTTCGCCTTCGGAATGATCGCCCAGCACGAACAGCAGCACGACGAGACCATGCTCGCCACCCATCAGCTGCGCCTCGGCGCCCCGGTGCTGTCGGCACCGCCCGCGCCCACCGCGCCGAGTCCGGTCACCGGCGAAGTGGTCGTTCCCGGGGGCGAATTCCTGATGGGCACCTCGGCCGACCCGTGGGCCCTGGACAACGAACGCCCCGCGCATCCGGTGCACGTGCCCGGCTTCGCCATCGACATCGCGCCGGTGACCAACGAGCAGTACCTGGCGTTCATCGACGACGGCGGCTACGAACGCCCCGAACTGTGGTCGGAGCGGGGCTGGGCGCACCGGCAGGAGGCCGGGCTCGTCGCGCCGCAGTTCTGGGAGCGCGACGGCGCCCGGTGGACGCGGGTGGCCTTCGGAGTGCGCACCCCGCTCCGGCCGCGGCAGCCGGTCGTGCACGTGTGCTGGTTCGAGGCGCAGGCGTACGCGCGCTGGGCGGGTAAGCGCCTGCCGACCGAGGCCGAGTGGGAGAAGGCGGCCCGGTTCGATCCGGCCACCGGCGGCTCGCGCCGCTATCCGTGGGGCGAGGACACCCCCGACGAGCACCGGGCCAACCTCGGCCAGCGGCACCTGGAACCCGCCGAGGTCGGCGCCTATCCGGCCGGCGTCTCGGCGACCGGCGTGCACCAGCTGATCGGTGACGTCTGGGAGTGGTGCTCCTCGGGCTTCGAGGCCTACCCGGGCTTCCGCGCCTTCCCGTACCGGGAGTACTCGGAGGTCTTCTTCGGCGGCGACTACCGGATTCTGCGCGGCGGCTCGTTCGGCACCGACGAGGTCGCCTGCCGCGGCACCTTCCGCAACTGGGACCACCCGATCCGCAGACAGATCTTCGCCGGGTTCCGGCTGGCCCGCGACCTGCGAGCGGACGAGATCTGATGCGCGGCGGTGACTTCACCGTTCGGCGCCCGGAACCGGCCCGCCGAACGGCAGTGGGCGCGTGTCCGGCGCGTTCTGGGGCCGGCGAACCGACGCGGGTCGCGCCGGAGTCCGGCCATGCCCGGCTCGTACCGGGGGCGGGCTGCTGATGTGCCGTCATCTGGGTTACGTGGGCCCACCGGTCGCGGTCGGTGAGCTGGTCGTGCGTGGCCCCCATTCGCTGTACACGCAGTCCTGGGCGCCCACCGACATGCGGGCGGGCGGCACCATCAACGCCGACGGGTTCGGTGTGGCCTGGTGGCGCCGGGCCGATATCGGCGTCGAGGGGGAACGCGACGCCGCCAGCCGATACCGCAACGCCGCGCCGATCTGGACCGACCCGGCGGTGGTCGAGGTGCTCGGTCAGCTGGAATCGCGCGCCGTGCTCGCCGCCGTGCGGTCGGCCACGGTGGGCATGCCGGTCGAGCGGGCGGCCTGCGCGCCGTTCGTCGACGAGCACTGGGCCTTCAGCCACAACGGCGTCGTCCCCGCGTGGCGGACGACGCTGGCGAGAGTCCGCGCCGACCTGGACGGACTGTTCGCCGCAGGTCCGCTGTTCGGTTCCGCCGAGGTGCTGTTGCGGGCCGAGGCGCTCACCGACTCCGCCGCCCTGTGGGTGCTGTTGCGCGGCCTGCTCGGCGCGATCACCCCCGACGGCCCGATCACCTCGCCCGCCGACGCGCTACGCCTGCTGGTCGCCGCCGTCCTGCGCCACCAGCCCACCGCCCGGCTGAATCTGTTGCTCGGCAACGGGACCGAGCTGTGGGGCACGACCTGCTGGCACGCCCTGTCGGTCCTGGTAGCCGACGACTACACCGTGCTCTGTTCCGAACCGTACGACGCCGATCCACGGTGGCAGCCGATCGCCGATCACCAGCTGGTGATCGCCACGCCCGGCCACTGCACCGTCACCGCTCTCGAGCTTCCCGTCACCGAAAGGGTCCGTTCATGACCGCGCCGCTGCTGGACATCCATCTCACCGACGACGATCTCACCGCGGCCTTGCGCACCGACGCCCGCGCCGGTCTCACCGCCACTCCGAAGTCGCTGCCGCCCAAGTGGTTCTACGACGCCCGGGGCAGCGAGCTGTTCGAGCGGATCACCGAACTGCCCGAGTACTACCCGACCCGCACCGAGCGGGCCCTGCTGGCGCGCGTCGTCGGCGAGATCGCCGCGGCGGCCCGGCCGGAGGTCCTGGTGGAGCTGGGGTCCGGCTCGGCTGCCAAGACCCGGCTGCTGCTGGACGCGCTCACCGCCGAAGGGTCACTGAAGACCTATGTCCCGCAGGATGTCTCGGCATCGGCCCTGCGTGGCGCCGCCGCCGAGATCGCGGCCGAGTACCCGCAGCTGAGCGTGCACGGTGTCGTCAGCGACTTCACCGACACCTTGCACAACCTGCCGCGCGGCGGCCGCCGGATGATCGCTTTCCTCGGCGGCACCCTCGGTAACCTGGTACCCGCCGAACGGACCGAGTTCCTGGCGGGCATCAACGACGTCCTCGAACCCGGGGAACTGCTATTGCTCGGCGCGGGTCTGGTGATCGATCCGGCGGTCCTGGTCCCGGCCTACGACGACGCCGCGGGCGTCACCGCCGAGTTCAACCGCAATGTGCTGCACGTGCTCAACCACCGCCTCGGTGCCGACTTCGCCCCGGACAAGTTCGAGCACGTCGCGCTGTGGGACGCCGAGAACGAGTGGATCGAGATGCGCCTGCGCGCCACCGAGGCGATGACGGCCACCGTCACCGACCTGCACCTGACCGTCGACTTCGCGGCCGGTGAGCAGATGCGCACCGAGATCTCGGCCAAGTTCCGGCCCGAGGGCCTGCGCGCCGAACTCGACGCCGCCGGTTTCGCCACCCTGCGCACCTGGACCGACCAGGACAACCGTTTCGCCCTGGTGCTGGCCGAACGACGCTGAGTTACAGATCGAGTTCGTCGGCGAGGTACTCGCCGTCGGTCAGGTTCTCGTCGCCCTCGAGGTCGCGTTCGACGCCCTCCTCGCCGTCGATCGCGTCGTCGTCGTAGAGGTCGCCGTCGACGGCGTCGTCACCGACCACCCGGACCGCCGAGACCTCGGCGGGGCGTTCGTCCTCGGCGACGGCCTCGCGTTCGGCGCCGGACTCGGACCACTCCTCGTCGGTTTCCTCGGTGATGCCGAGGAAACCGTCGGCGTCGGCCTCGTGATTGCGGATGACGTAGTCCTGCGGCGGGTCCTCGACGTACCGCTCGTATTCGACGATGTCGTCGGCCTGATCGTCGTCGCCCATGTCCATGTCCAGCGGTTCACGGCTCATGGGTCCAGTATCGGCCTCCGGTCGGCGTCCGTCACCGGTGCCACGCCCGCCGGGTCAGTGAGCGACGCCCTCGAGGACGCCGGTGAACCATTCGACCAGCGGCCGCAGCTCGGTCCACGCGCGCCGGATCTCGGCGGCAGCCGCCGGGGTGCTCAGCCAGTCGGGCGCGCCGAACTCGCGGTGCGCGGTCAGCGACTTGTGCCGCAGCAGCTCGATGCGGGGATGGTCGGCGGAGTAGCCCTTCGGTTTGGTCTTGAGGCGGTCGCCGCCGATGGTGAAGCCCGCCGCGGTGGCGTCGGCCAGGATCGACTCCAGTTCGGCGCCGCGCACGTCGTCGTCGATGGTGGCGCGCAGCGTGGCCAGGGCGGCGGGCGACATCATGTAGCAGCCGCCCGCCACGAACAGCCCCGCCGCGCCGATCTGCACGTACCAGCCGACACCGGGCGCGGTGGCCGCGACGGCGCCCTGATGGTTCTTGTAGGGCACCTTGTCGGCGGAGAACCGGACGTCGCGATGCGGCCGGAAGATCTTGGCGGGCCCGAACTCCGCCTCCAGCTCAGCGGTCAGCGCGGCCATCGGCGCGCGCACCGCCTCGTCGTAGGTCTGCTTGTGCGCGGTCCAGAAGGCCTTGGAGTTGTCGGCTTCCAGGTCCTCGTAGAAGTCGAGGGCCGCCAGCGGAAAACCAGTGAAAGCGTCCATGGTGGGAGTGCGTCTCAGTTCTGTGCGGGGATCAGGTCGGCATCGAAGAAGAACACCCGGAGGGCCACTCCGGCAAGCAGCGCGGTCAGCGCGGCCACCGCGGACCAGTTGCCGAGCGGCTCGCCCTTCTTGTGACCGTAGAGCCCGAAGCCGATCCCGAGGACACCGAAGATGATCGGGAAGAACAGCAGGGCCACGACCGCCGACACGAAGGCCACGGTCGACCAGGTCTGGCGCGCCGGGGCGGTGCCGTCGGGCCGGTCGGTGTCGGCGGGCAGGCCGCCGTAGGCAACATCGGGGCGACCACCGGGCTGTCTGCCGCCGGTCGCCCGTCCCGTGGCGGGCGCGTCGTCGGTCTCGAGTGAGTACGACACCGGGGGCCTGCCCGACGTGTCGTCCCGGTTCGACGGCGCGGTCTCCTCGGATGCTTCCGGCGCGGCGTGCCGGGGCCGGTATTCGGCGGGCTCGTCGGGGTTCGGTGTCGGCTGCTGGGGCGTGCTCATCGATCCTCCCTGAGGCGATCCTGCGGCTACCGCTACCAGTATTGCCCGCCGCGGGTCAGGATCCGCCGATCGCCGCGACGAACAGCACGAACGCGAGAACGGCGAGGGCGGCTACGGCGCCGTTGGCGATCGCTGCCCATTTGCCCATCTGCTCGCCCTTGGCGTGGCCGACGACGCCGAGCACGATCCCGGTCGGCGCGGTGACCAGCACGGGCAGCCCGCACAGCAGCAGTCCGCCAAGGACCGAGGCGGCGACGCAGCAGAAGCTCAGGATCGACCAGATGGGCGTGCTGTCGACATAGCCGTAGCGCGGAGTCAGCGGCTGGGGCGGGCCGTAAGCGGGCCGGGCATACCCCGGATAGCCCGCGGCGGGCGGATACGCCGGGCGCGGGAACATGGGGCCGGCGACCGGTGGTGGCGGAGGATACGGCGGCAGCTCCACCGGCGGCGCGGGCCGCTCGACCCCGGCCCACGGCGCCTCGGTGTGCGGCGGTGCCGGGGTGGGTGGCGGTGCCAGGGTGGGCGGAACGGCTGCCTGCTCCGGGTGCGGCGGCAACTCAGCGGGCGGCGTGCCGTCGTTCCACATCCGCTCGGTGGGCGCCGGAGCGTCCTGCACCCGCGGCACCACCCGGTCCTTACCCAGCTCGACCGGCCTTTCCGGTTCGGTACTCATGTTCCCCCCTGCCACGTCCCGTATTACAGGACCCACCATGCCCGAAGAGCAGTCGGTGCGCCACGTCCGAAGACAAGGCGCACCGACTGCTCTCGCTGGCGCATGGGTAACTCACCGGGTGCGGGCGAACCCCCACTCCGAAATCCTGGCCGCGTCCCCAACTCGCCCCGCACCTGAGTCCGGCCAGAATGTGCGGAGAGGCGGACCAGCCTAGGCGTTGCCGTTGAACAGGCCGGTGACCGAGCCGTTCTCGAAGACCTCGCGGATGGTGCGGGCCAGCAGCGGCGCGATGGACAGCACGGTCAGCGTGGGGAACTTCTTGTCCTCGCTGATCGGCAGGGTGTTGGTGATGACGACCTCCCTGGCGCCGCAGTTGGCGAGGCGCTCGGCGGCCGGATCGCTCAGCACACCGTGGGTGGCGGCGATGATGACATCGCCCGCGCCGGCTTCCTTGAGCACCTTGACCGCGCCGGCGATGGTGCCACCGGTGTCGATCATGTCGTCGATCAGCACGCAGGTGCGGCCCTCGACGTCACCGACGACGCGGTTGGACTTCACCTGGTTGGGCACCAGCGGGTCGCGGGTCTTGTGGATGAACGCCAGCGGGGTGCCGCCGAGCGAGTCGGCCCACTTCTCGGCGACCTTCACGCGGCCCGCGTCGGGCGAGACCACGGCCAGGTTGTCGGACGGGTAGTTGGTGCGGATGTACTCCGAGAGTTGCACCAGCGCGTGCATGTGATCGACGGGGCCGTCGAAGAAGCCCTGGATCTGGTCGGTGTGCAGGTCGACGGTGATGATGCGGTCGGCGCCCGCGGTCTTGAGCAGGTCGGCGACGAGGCGGGCCGAGATCGGCTCGCGGCCGCGGTGCTTCTTGTCCTGGCGGGCGTACGGGTAGAACGGCAGCACCGCGGTGATCCGCTTGGCCGAGCCGCGCTTGAGCGCGTCGATCATGATGAGCTGTTCCATCAGCCACTGGTTCAGCGGGGCCGGGAAGCTCTGCAGCACGAAGGCGTCGGAACCGCGCACCGACTCCTCGAACCGCACGAAGATCTCGCCGTTGGCGAAGTCGCGCGCGGTCTGCGGCGTGATGTCGACGTCCAGTTCCTTGGCGACCTGCTCGGCCAGCTCAGGATGTGACCGGCCGGCGAAGAGCATCAAGTTCTTCTGGTTGTCGATCGAGAACGCGGTCACTGCTGGTTGCCATCCTTTTGCTCGATTGTCTGATCAGACGTCTCGTTTGCCGCGATGGCATCCGCCGCCGCGCGCGCCGCAGCGGTTCCTGGACGGTAACGCTGCACCCAGTTCTCAATGATGCGCTGTGGTCCACCCGACACCGCAAGTGCCCCCGGTGGAACGCTTCTACGCAGCACAGTACCCGCTCCCGTATAGGCGCCGTCACCCACGGTGACGGGAGCGATGAACATGGTGTCGCTACCGGTCCGCACATGGGAACCGACCACAGTGTGGTGTTTGTTGACGCCGTCATAGTTCACGAAAACGCTGGAAGCGCCGATGTTGCTGTACTCGCCGATGGTCGCGTCACCGACGTAGGTCAGGTGCGGCACCTTCGAGTGCGCTCCGATCGAGGCGTTCTTGGTTTCGACGAAGGCGCCGAGCTTGCCCTGCTCGCCGACGACGGTGCCCGGCCGCAGGTAGCTGAAGGGACCGATGGTCGCGCTGTCGCCGATCTCGGCGCGCTCGCCATGGGAACGGACCACACTCGCGCCCGCGCCGACGACGACGTCGGTCAGCGTGGTGTCCGGCCCGATCTCGGCGTCCTCGCCGATGTGGGTCTCGCCGAAGAGCTGGGTGCCCGGCCGCAGCACGGCGTCGCGCCCGATCCGCACGCCGGCGTCGACCCAGGTCGTCGCCGGATCGATGATCGTCACGCCGGCCCGCATGTGCCGTTCGAGGATGTAGCGGTTGAGGGTGGCGCCCGCCTGCGAGAGCTGCACCCGGTCGTTGACCCCGGTGACCTTGTTCGCGTCGACCAGGCGCGCGCCGTGCACCGGGTGCCCGGCCTCGCGGGCCAGGCGCAGCACGTCGGTGAGGTAGAGCTCGTGCTGGGCGTTGGCGGTGGACAGCCGCCCGATCATGGTGCGCAGCACCGAGGCGTCGAAGGCGTAGACGCCGGAGTTGACCTCTTTGATCTTGGTCTGTTCCGGGGTGGCGTCGGCGTGCTCGACGATCTCGGCGACCTGGCCGTCGGCGTCGCGCACGATCCGGCCGTAGCCGTTGGCGTCGTCGGGGACGAAGGTCAGCACGGTGACCGCCGGGCGTTCGGCGTAGCTGCGGTGCTCGTCGAGCAGCGCGGCGAGGGTGTGCCCGTCCAGCAGCGGGACGTCGGCCGAGGTGACGAGCAGGTCGCCGTCGAAGTCCGTCGGCACCGAGTCCAGTGCGCACTGCACCGCGTGGCCGGTACCGAGCTGCTCCTCCTGTACCGCGCAGACGATCTCGCGGCCGAGTTCCTTGCCCACCTCGGCGACGGCGGCGGCGACCTTGTCGCGGTCGTGGCCGACCACGGTGATCAGGTGGGTCGGGTCGATCTCGTCGGCGGCGTGCAGCGCGTGCGAGAGCATCGACCGACCGGCCAATGGGTGCAGCACTTTCGGGGTCTTCGACCGCATTCGCGTCCCGGCACCAGCGGCGAGAACGACGACGGCGGTCTGCGGTGGCATGGATCTCCCTCGGCTGCCTGTCAGCGAGTGTGCTGTGGCGGGTTCGGTCGGTGATGGTGCGGGCCGACGATACGTCACTGTGTCCGTGTGCTCCGCCGCCAGGACTCGAACCTGAACTATCTGAACCAAAATCAGAGGTGCTGCCATTACACTACGGCGGATCGCCACACCAGTGGGCCGTGAGAGCCCACCACTGTGCTACGGCACGGCCATGATCCTCGCACAGTTCCGCCTCTCCGTAAATTTTGGCCGGACCTAGGTGCGGGGTGAGTCGTGAACGCGGCAGGCCTTGCCGAGGTGGCAGGTCGGCCCGTCCCCGGTGAGTTACCCCTGTGCTCGCGAAATCAGTTGGTCGGCGGGCGGGGTGGGGTCTGTGGACGGGTGGGGCGGTCTGAGACAGTTGGGGGGACTGTCGGGCGGTAGGAGAGGCGGGATCTGGTGAGTGATGCGGGGCGGCCCAGTAGACCGAGGATGACCGGTACGCAACGACGGCAGCAGCTGATCGAGATCGGTCGCGCGTTGTTCGCCGAGCGGGGATATGACGCGACATCGATCGAGGAGATCGCCCAGCGTGCCCAGGTGTCCAAGCCCGTGGTCTACGAGCACTTCGGTGGCAAGGAAGGGCTCTACGCGGTCGTGGTCGACCGCGAGATGTCGATGCTGCTGGACATGATCACCTCCTCGCTGACCCAGAACCGCTCGCGGGTCCGGCTCGAACAGGTGGCGCTGGCCCTGCTGGCCTACATCGAGGAGCGCACCGACGGGTTCCGGATCCTGGTGCGCGACCAGCCCGCCGTGAACGCCGACGGTCGCTACTCGAGCCTGCTCAACGAGGCGGTCAACCAGGTCGCGCATCTGCTCGCCGGTGATTTCGCGCGGCGCGATCTGGACCCGAGCCTGGCTCCGCTCTACGCGCAGGCGCTCGTCGGTATGGTCTCGACCGCGGCGACCTGGTGGCTCGACGAGCGCACGCCTTCGAAAGAAGTGGTCGCGGCCCATCTGGTCAACCTGTGCTGGAACGGATTGAGCCACTTGGAAGCCGAACCGGGGCTCAGCTCCGAATGGAATACGGGACAGGCAGGCGGATCGGCGGGGTAACCGGACGATAGCGCCCGCGGCCACAGCGAATCCAGGATTCGGCTGCCGCGTAGCCGCCTGGTGGTACGGTTCACCCATCCTTTTGGGTGCTGCCGGGCGGTAAGTCGATCAAACTTCGGGATGTCGGTCTACTTCAGGATGGCTGGATTATTGGATGACAGGCGGATCTGATGGCTAGGCAAGCGCGCGCGGAGATCACCCGCGACTCCGTCCTTGCTGGCGCTGCCGATGTCTTTCTCCGTTTGGGCTACGCCAACGCGAGCCTCAGCGAAATCATCGCGCAGTCCAATGTGACCAAGGGCGCCTTGTACTTTCACTTCGGCTCCAAGGAGGAGCTGGCCAGGGCGGTGGTCGATCAGGGCAACGAGCGCCTGGTCGGTTCGTGCCAGGGATTCTTCGATTCCCGGGTGCCCGCGCTGGAGGCGTGCATCGGCATCACCTACGTGGTGGCCGATCTGTCGATGAACGATCCGATGGTGGGGGCGATGCTCAAGCTCACCCACCAGATCGGCGACTATCGCGGCGCCCAGGGCGACAACATCGCCAAGGTCTGGAGTGAGACCTACCGGGTGCTGGCCGAGCGGGCCATCGCCCAGGGCGACCTGCACGCCGACCTCGATCCCGAGGTGGTCGGGCTGCTGCTGCACGAGCTGACGGCGGGCGTGCACATCGTCGCGGTCGGAACCGAGTCGATGGATCAGATGGCGTCCAGGATGGAACGCGCCTGGTACTTCCTGCTGCCCTCGATCGTGCCGACGGAGAAGTTGTCGTACTTCCGCGAGTTCGCCGCCCGCCGCCTGCGTCGCTACGTGCTCTAGCCGGTGGCCTAGACGCTGCGGTCGGTGCCGAGCACCGCCCGCACGTCGGCCTCGGCGCCGGTGGTCTCGATCCTGACCTCGTCGCGCCCGAACGCGTGCAGCAGCAGCTCCGACGGCTTGCCGGTGAGCACGACCTCGGTGCCCGCCGCGCGATGCGCGGTCACCCGGTCGCCGTCCGGCGTCGCGAGCACCACGGCGACCGGCGACTTGCGGTAGGCGGTGCGCGCCACCATGCGCAGCGCCGACCACAGCCGCGCCTCGTCGGAGGCCACGAATTCCCGTGGCGTCCAACCGGGTTCGGCCCGGCGGACGTCCTCGTGGTGGACGAACATCTCGGACAGGTTGGCGAACGCGTCGACCGGCCGCAGCGGCGACCACCACGGCGGCCCGGTGCGCACCAGCTCGGCCAGTTCGGCGAACGGCCGCTGCGCGATCTTGTCCTGGGTC
Source organism: Nocardia sp. No.11 (assembly GCF_038752175.1). Classification (NCBI taxonomy): domain Bacteria; kingdom Bacillati; phylum Actinomycetota; class Actinomycetes; order Mycobacteriales; family Nocardiaceae; genus Nocardia; species Nocardia sp. No.11. Next base: position 51,670 of record NZ_JBCGFB010000010.1, read on the forward strand.
GCGTCCAGGTAGCCGGCCAGCGGCCGGATCAGGATGCCGAGGGAGGCGTCGGGCCTGCGCTCCCGGACCACCAGGTGGGCGGCCAGGTCGTGCACCGTCCACGTACCGCACAGGGTCGGCGCCGACGGCCCCGCTTCGATCATTGTCGCCACCAGGGCGTGGCGTTCCCGCTGAGCCAGACTCACGATCTCGACGGTACGCCCGCGCGGCGGAAAACGCCTCGTCGGATGTGCCCCCGGACCGCACCGGCGCCGGTCAGGAGGCGTGCGCCGACGGTGTCGGGGCCGGTGATTAGACTCGACGCGGAACATCCCGTCTGCGTATTCAGGAGCGTTCATGTCCTCCCTTCGTCCTCCGCTCGCCGGTCTGGCCGAGGCGGCTGGGGGTGACGCCGCGCTGCGGACGGTTGCCGACCTGGTCGGCAAGTCCGGGGTGGAACTGGTCGCCCCGTCGGCCGTGCGGCCGTTCGTCGCCGCGACGATCGCGGCCCAGCAGCCGCTGGTGGTGGTCACCGCCACCGGGCGCGAGGCGGACGACCTCACCGTCGAGCTGGCCGAGATGCTCGGGCCCTCGGTGGCCATGTTCCCGTCCTGGGAGACGCTGCCGCACGAGCGGCTCTCGCCCGGCCCCGACACCGTCGGCCGCAGGCTCGAGGTGCTGCGCAGGCTGGCCCACCCCGAGGACCCGGTGTATCCGGAGCCGCTGCGCGTCGTCGTGACCACCGTGCGCTCGCTGATGCAGCCGATGACGGCGGGCCTTGGCGACATCGAACCGATCGTGCTGCGCACCGGCGCCGACTACGACTTCGACGAATTGCTCACCCGCCTGGTCGAATTCGCCTACACCCGGGTCGACATGGTCGGCAAGCGCGGCGAGTTCGCGGTGCGCGGCGGCATCCTCGACCTGTTCCCGCCGACCGCCGATCATCCGGTGCGCGTGGAGTTCTGGGGCGACGAGATCACCGAGCTGCGCCCGTTCTCGGTCGCCGACCAGCGCTCGCTGGGCGAGCACACCGTCGACACCGTGGTCGCGCCGCCGTGCCGGGAGTTGCTGCTCACCGCGCCGGTGCGGGAACGCGCCGCCGCCGTGGCGGTCGACAACGCCGCCGACGCCGCCTTGGTCGAAATGCTCGACAAGATCGCCGAGGGTATCCCGGTCGACGGCATGGAGGCGCTGCTGCCGGTCCTGGCGCCCGGCAAGCTGAGCCTGCTCACCGAGGCGCTGCCCGCGGGCACCCACCTGCTGCTGTGCGATCCGGAGAAGATCCGCACCCGCGCCGCCGATCTCGTACGCACCGGCGAGGAATTCCTCGAAGCCTCCTGGACCGCCGCCTCGTTCGGCAGCGACGCGCCGTTGGGCGCGCACGGTCTGGATCTGGCCGCCTCCGGCTACCGCAGCCTGCCGGAATTGCACACCAGCGCCGACGAACTCGGGCTGCCGTGGTGGTCGCTGAGCCCGCTCAGCTCCGGTGATCCGGTCGAGGTGAACCTGCCCGTGCTGGCCGGGCCGACCGCACGCGGGTCCGAGGAACTGGTCGCCACCATCTTCGCCTCGCTGCGCGCGCACGTCGCCACCGGCGGTCGTGCCGTCGTCGTGGTCACCGGACACGGGACGGCGCAACGCATTCTGGAACGCCTCGCCGACGCCGAGGTGCCCGCGACCGCGCTGGCGGCGGGCGCGGTGCCGGACGCGGGCGTGGTCGGGGTGCTGTGCGGCTCGCTGCACGACGGCCTGATATTCGACGACGCGGGCCTGGTCGTCGTCGCCGAGTCGGACCTCACCGGCAACCGGGTCACCGCGCCCACCGAGGGCAAGCGGCTGCCCGCCAAGCGCCGCAACCAGGTCGACCCGCTGGCGCTGTCGGCCGGCGACATGGTGGTGCACGACCAGCACGGCATCGGCCGCTTCGTCGAGATGATCGAGCGGACCATCGGCGGGGCCCGGCGCGAGTACCTGGTCATCGAGTACGCGCCCAGCAAGCGCGGCCAGCCCGGCGACCGGCTGTTCGTGCCGATGGAGTCGCTCGATCAGCTCTCCCGCTACGTCGGCGGCGAACTGCCCAGCCTGTCCAAGCTCGGCGGGTCGGACTGGGCGAACACGAAACGCAAGGCGCGCAAGGCTGTTCGCGAGATCGCGGGCGAGCTGGTGCAGCTCTACGCGGCGCGGCAGGCCGCGCCCGGGCACGCCTTCGCCCCGGACACGCCGTGGCAGCAGGAGATGGAGGACGCGTTCGCGTTCACCGAGACCGTCGATCAGATGACCGCCATCACCGACGTCAAGGCCGACATGGAGAAGGCGGTCCCGATGGACCGCGTGGTGTGTGGTGACGTCGGCTACGGCAAGACCGAGATCGCCGTGCGCGCCGCGTTCAAGGCGGTCCAGGACGGCAAGCAGGTCGTCGTGCTGGTGCCGACGACGCTGCTGGCCCAGCAGCACCTGCAGACCTTCACCGAACGGGTCGCCGGGTTCCCGGTGAAGGTGAAGGGCCTGTCGCGCTTCACCGACGCCGCCGAGTCCAAGGAGATCCTGGCCGGGATGGCCGACGGTGAGGTCGACATCGTGGTCGGCACCCACCGGCTGCTGCAGACCGGCGTGCGCTGGAAGGACCTGGGTCTGGTCATCGTCGACGAGGAACAGCGCTTCGGTGTCGAGCACAAGGAGCACATCAAGGCGCTGCGCACCCACGTCGACGTGCTCACCATGTCGGCCACCCCGATCCCGCGCACCCTGGAGATGAGCCTGGCGGGCATCCGCGAGATGTCGACCATCCTGACCCCGCCGGAGGAACGGCACCCGGTGCTCACCTACGTCGGCGCCTACAACGACAAGCAGGTCACCGCCGCCATCCGTCGCGAGCTGATGCGCGACGGCCAGGTCTTCTACGTGCACAACCGGGTCTCCTCGATCGACAAGGCGGCCAAGAAGATTCGCGAGCTGGTGCCCGAGGCCAGGGTCGTCGTCGCGCACGGGCAGATGAACGAGGACCAGCTCGAGCGCACCGTGCAGGGCTTCTGGGAGCGCGAATACGACGTGCTGGTCTGCACCACGATCATCGAGACCGGCCTCGACATCTCCAACGCCAACACCCTGATCGTGGAACGCGCCGACTCCCTGGGCCTGTCGCAGCTGCACCAGCTGCGTGGCCGCGTCGGGCGCTCCCGCGAGCGCGGCTACGCCTACTTCCTGTACCCGCCGGAGAAGCCCCTGACCGAGACCGCCTACGACCGGCTCGCCACCATCGCGCAGAACTCGGATCTGGGCGCGGGCATGGCCGTGGCCATGAAGGACCTCGAGATCCGCGGCGCGGGCAACGTGCTCGGCGCCGAGCAGTCCGGTCACGTCGCCGGCGTCGGCTTCGACCTGTACGTGCGGCTGGTCGGCGAGGCCGTGGAGGCCTATCGCGCGGCCGCCGACGGCAAGCCGATCGTCACCGAGGAGACCAAGGAGGTGCGCATCGACCTGCCGGTGGACGCGCACATCCCGCCCGACTACGTCGCCAGCGACCGGCTGCGGCTCGAGGCCTACCGCAAGCTCGCCGCCGCCCAGGACGACGCGGCGCTGGCCGCGGTGGTGGAGGAACTCGTCGACCGGTACGGCCCGCTGCCGGTGGAGGTCGGCAGGCTCGTCTCGGTCGCCAAGCTGCGGCTGCTGGCCCGCGCCTACGACGTGTCCGAGATCGTGGTCACCGGAACAACACTCAAGATCGCGCCGCTGACGCTGCCCGATTCCAAACAGCTCCGGCTCAAGCGGCTCTACCCGAGCGCCACCTACCGCGCGGCCAGCGGCCTCGTGCAGTTGCCGCTGCCCCGGATCACCGACAGCGTCGGCGCCGACCGGGTGCGCGATGTGGCCGTGCTGCAGTTCGTCGCCGATCTGCTGCTCGCGCTCGACGGCAAACCCCAAGGCATGGTGGATCTCTCGGTGCCGACCGAAGCGACTCCGGTCTGATGGGCGGCGAGGTCCGCGCGCAGGAGGCGGCCGACGCCGCGGTGGTCGCGGCCGGCCTGGCAGGCGCGGTCGAGGTGATGGACCGGCTGTGGCATTTCGGCGGCTGGGAGACCACCCAGACCCACGACTCGCTGCGCCCGTACCTGCTCGAGGAGACTTACGAGCTGCTCGACGCGATCCAGGCGGGCGACTACGAGACGATCAAGGAGGAACTCGGTGACCTGCTGCTGCAGGTGCTGTTCCACTCCCGGATCGCCGAGGCCGCGGGTGAATTCACCGTCGACGAGGTGGCGGCGACGCTGGTGGGCAAGCTCGTGCACCGCAGCCCGCACCTGATCGATGCCGACCTGCCCGCGGGCACCTCGGTCGCCGACAAGATCGCCGCGCAGGAAAAGGCCTGGGAGGAACGCAAATCCGCGGAGAAGTCGCGGCGTTCCTGCCTCGACGGGATCGCGATGGCCCAGCCCGCGCTGGCCCTGGCCGAGAAGGTGCGCTCGCGCAGCGCCAGAGCGGGCCTGCCCGACGATCTGGTGCCGCGCGCGCTGCGGGTGGTCGAGCTCGGCGGGCCCGATTCCGCCGAGGAGCGGCTGCGCAAGGCCACCATCGATTTCGCCGCCGCGATCCGGGCCGCCGAGGACGCGGCCGAAGCCGCGCGGGGCGAGCGGGCCGCGCTGACGGCGGCGCAGTGGCGCGCGTTCTGGCCGCACGAGTTATCGGTCAGCTAATCGGATCGTTCGCGCAGGTGGCGGCTGAGACGTTGCTGAGATCTGCCGGACAATCCGGCGCGAGCCAGCGAGCAAGGGGCACACCGATTTAGACTCGGGGGTGGCTCGCCGTCCGCGGTGGGCGCAGCGGTGTCCGACGATCGTCGAGGTGAGGTAGATGGCAACAGAAGTCGATCCGGCAGGGCAGGACTACATGACTGATCACCCCGAGCTCGACGTGTTGCCGGTATGGCCGCAGGAGACGATCGCCGTGCTGGTCACGACCGATCCGGCGCCGCACGCGATTCCCGTCTCGTGGCCGGTGCGCGCGGGCGACCGCCGGATCCTGATCAGCCTGAAGTCCGATCGCGGCTCGCTGGCCCGGTTGCGGGCGCGGCCGGAGGTGGCCCTGCTGATCCTGGGCGGCGGCAATGTCGCGCTGTGCGCGCGCGGGCGGGCGAAGGTGATCGCCGAGCAGATGCCCTCGGCCGAGGACTACACCGCCGTGCAACTCGACGTCGAGGTGATCGACGACCATCGCCAGTCGGCTTTCGCGGTGGATCGGGGCATCCAGCGCACCGTGCTCGACGAGACCGAACTGCGCGCGCTGGAAGGCCGGGTCGAGACGTTGCGGACCTGGGCCGAGGACTGACACACATCATCAGATAGAAGGGTTTCCATGAGCGTCACACTCGCCAAGGGCGGCAATGTCTCGCTGTCGAAGCAGACCGACAACCTCACCAAGGTCGCGGTTGGTCTGGGCTGGGACGTGCGCACCACGACCGGCGCCGACCACGATCTCGACGCCAGCGCGCTGGCGACCGGCGCCAACCTGAAGGTGCTTTCCGACCAGCACTTCGTCTTCTACAACAACCTGCGCTCGCCGGAAGGCACCATCGAGCACACCGGTGACAATTTGACCGGCGCCGGCGACGGCGACGACGAGGTGATCAACGTCGACCTGGCGGCCACGCCGCCGACGATCACCAACATCTTCTTCCCGGTCTCGATCCACGACGCCCAGGCCCGCGGCCAGTCCTTCGGCCAGATCCGCAACGCCTACATTCGCGTCACCGACGCGATCACCGGTGTCGAACTGGCCCGCTACGACCTCTCCGAAGACGCCTCCACCGAGACCGCCATGGTCTTCGGCGAGCTCTACCGCCACAACAACGAGTGGAAATTCCGCGCCATCGGCCAGGGCTACGCCTCCGGCCTGGCCGGCATCGCCAGAGACTACGGCGTGAATATTTGAGCGCTGGCGCGCTCGAGGTCGCGGCCCCTCCTGTCCCGTCGCCCTGCCTCTCCTCGAGGTCGGGGCGTGGGGCTCGTCAATGCGATTGTCTGGCAGGCACACGCACGGTTTGCGCCGTACTCGCCTGAGCGAGCAGGGCGAAGTACTTGCGCAGCATCAGCACGGCTGTGGTGGCCAGGCCGGCCGTGAGGCCCCACCAGACGCCTGCCGCGCCCAGGTGGAGCGGGAAGGCGAACAGGAGGGCGGCAGGGAGGCCGACGCCCCAGTAGCCGATCAGCGACAGCCGGAAGCCCGCCGCGGTTTCCTTCAGGCCGCGCAGCAGGCCGGTGCCGATGTTCTGGGCGGCGTCGAAGAATTGCAGGACGATGCCGATGAGCAGCAGGGTGTGGGCGATCGCGATGGTGTCGGTGTCGCCGGAGTCCAGGAACGGGGCCAGCACCAGGTTCGGGGCGACCACGTAGACCGCGCCGGTGACGGCGGCGACTACGCCCGCGTGGCGCAGCGCCAGCCAGGCCAGTGCCCTGGCGTGGCTGTACTCGTCGCGCGCAACGGCATGGCTGACCAGGATCGACGCGCCGTGGGAGATGCCGATCGCGACCTGGAACACGATGTAGATGATCTGGTAGACCACATTGTGCGCGGCCAGCGCGGCGGGCCCGAAACTGCCCATGACCAGGGCCAGCACGGAGAACATCCCCGCCTCGGACCCGTAGGTCAGCGCGATCGGGGTGCCCAGGCGTAGTTCCTCGCGCACGATCGACCAGCGCACCGGCCACGGGGTGCGCGGCAGTGTCGGGCCGAGGCGATGGTCGCGAGCGACCATCGCCCAGAACACGCCGAAGGTGATCAGGAAGACCAGCGAGGTCGCGATGCCGACGCCGGTCAGGCCCGACGCGGGGACGCCGGCCCAGCCGTGGATGAAGGTCAGCGCGAGCACCAGGTTCAGCGCCACCGAGCCGAGGGTCACCAGCAGCAGCGCCTGCGGGCGCTGCATGCCGACGGTGTACTGCCGCAAGACCTGGAACCACAGGCAGGGCAGCAGTCCCGGGGCGAGCGCGATCATCATCGGCCGGGCCAGGGCGAGCACGCCCTCGTCCTGCCCGAGCCAGGGCAGTATCCACCCCAGCCCGATCAGCAGGGCGCCGCCGAGCAGACCGGCGATGGTGGCGATGACGAACGCGGCGCGCACCACCCCGCGGATCTCGTCGTCGGCGGAGTCGCCGCGTTTGCCCGCGGCGCCGAGCGCACCCGCGATCTGATTACCGGTGCCGGTGATCAACCCGACGCACATCGTGCGGATCTGGTTGAACAGCACCAGCGCCAGGCCGCCCGCGGCGACTTCGCGCACGCCGAGGGTGCCCATCAACGCCAAGTTGGTGGTCGAGACCGCGATCTGCGCCAGCTGGGTGAGCGCGATCGGCGTCGCCAGCCTCGCCAGCGCGCTGCTGTCGGTGGGCCGCGTACTCACCCACCCACTCCGCGGTTCGTTCCGCGCGCGTTCGCGCTCACCTGACCTCCATCAGTTCGTCGTGTCGCCGCAGCGGCGAGTAGCGGCGCAGCAGGGTGGTGACCTCGCATTCGGCGGCGGGGTCGAGCAGATCGCGCGCGGCCATCCAATCGTCGTCGAACACGGTATCGAGATACTTCTCGCCACCGTCACACACGATGGTCACCACGGTCGACCCAGCCGGGAATTCCGCGAGCCGCGCCAAGGCATTGTGCACCGAACCGCCCGCGGAACCGCCGATCAGCAGACCGTGTGTCCTGGCGACAGCGCGCGCGGTGGCGAAGGCGTCGGTATCGCTGACCTTCACGCCTTCGTCGAGCTGGGCGTAGTCCACGGCGGTGCCGATGGTCGCGCCGGGCGGGGTGCCCGTGCCCGACTGCCAGTACGGCCCGCCCTCGCCACCGAAGGCGATGGAGCCGACCGGTTCCACGCCGATCACCCGGGCGGGCTTGCCGAGTTCGCGCAACCGGGTGGCGGTGCCGAACAGTGAGCCGCCGGTGCCGACCGCGGAGAGCAGGATGTCGACCCGCTCGACCTCGGCCAGCAATTCCTCGGCCACCGCGTAGTAGCCGACCGCGTTGGCGTCGTTGTTGTGCTGTTCGGTGAAGTAGGCGTCGTCGCGGGCGGCCGCCATCGCCTCGGCGAGATCCTCCCGGGCCGAGGTGGCCAGCTCGTCGTCACCGTCGTCGGCGACGAACACCAGGTCGGTGCCCATGGCCCGCATCGCGCGCAACTTGTCCTTACAGGCGTGGTTGTCGACCACGGCGGTGAATCGATAGCCACGTTCGGCCGCGACCACCGCCAAGCCGAGTCCGGTGTTCCCGGACGTCGACTCGATGATATGCCCGCCATCGCGCAGCAAACCTCGCCGCTCCGCGTCGAGCACCATCGAGCGGGCCATTCTGATCTTGGCGGCGCCGGTCGGGTTGAACTGCTCGAGCTTGAGCAGCAGCCGGGTTCCGGAGTCGGTGACGGCGAGTTCGAACAGCGGAGTGCGGCCGATCAGATCCGTCACGCGCGTGACGAGAGCCATGGGGTGTTCCTCCATCGGATTGGGAGCTCGGGTGGATCAGCGGGCGTCCATACTCCAGCGCAGCCGGTCGCCGCGAGCGCGCAGCACGACCTTCGGCGGGAGCGGGAGTTCGTGGAACGGGGACTCGTTGGAGTCCATCTGGTACCCGGCGGTGTTCGGGTAGACGAGCAGATCGCCGACGCGGGCGCGGCGAGGCAGCGGGATGCGCCGCCTGCTCAGCAGGTCGGATTCCAGACAGGTGGTGGCGCCGACACAGGTGGGCGTGCGGTCGCCGGGGTGGGCGGGCCAGAGCACGGGATCGGGCAGGTATTCGCTGGCGAACCACTGCTCGGACAGGCTCAGGCTGGTGCCGTCGACGGTGAGGATGTCGTACGGATCGCCGTGCGCGGTACGCCTTTTCACGCCCTGCACCCGGAAGACCGAACTGCCCGCCCGGTCCAGCAGCGCGCGGCCGGGTTCGACCGCGAGCCGGATGCCGTTGTCGCGCACCAGCCCGGCCAGATCGTGGTGGGCCAGGACTGCGGTGAGCATGTCCGCGCCGGGGACCGGGAAGTGGTACGGATAGTAGCCACCGGCGGGCGGGTCGGCGTGGAACCAGCTCTCGCTCAGGGTGTCCCGGAACTCCGCCCAGGTTTCGGCGGCCAGATAGTCGACCCCGAAGCCGCCGCCGATCGAGATCGTGTCGGCCGGATGCCCGTGCGCCCTGGCCCGCAGGCAGTGTCCGACCAGGGTGATCGCTTGCTCGGCCCGGGCCGTCGCGTCGTAGCCGGACAGGTGGAAGCTGAAGCCGGACAAGGTGATCCGGCCGCCGACCACCTGCACGGCCTGTTCCAGCTCGGCCGGGTCGAGTCCGAAGCGACTCGTCGAGCCCTCGGGCAGCGCCCGCAGCAGGATGCGGGCGGGCAGCGCGAGGGCGCGCAGCCGGTCGAGTTCGTCGAGCGCGTCGACGGCGATCAGCGCCCGGTGCCGCGCCGCCAGCCACAGCAGCTCGTCGGACTTCGCGGGCCCGGTCACCATCAGGTCCTCGCCGCGCACGCCCTGCGCCAGGGCCGCGACCAGCTCGCCGGTGCTGGCGACATCGATGCCGGCCCCGTTCTCGGCGCAGGCCCGGGCCACGCACGCGGCCTTGTTCGCCTTCTTCCCGAAGTACACGAATCCGTCGACCCCGGCGCGGGTGAACGCGGTGTGGAAAGCGGTGATATTCAGCGCGACCCGGTCGGGGTACAGCACGTGGAACGGTCCGCCGACGGCGTCGGCGAGGTCACCGAGCAGCTGCGGATCGTCGATCAGCCGCTGTTCCAGCGCGTCGATCGGCGCGGGCATCGGTGGCGCGCAGTGACTCGGCCGGTCGGCGGTCGTGCCGGGACGGGCGGTGGCCGGTGCGTCCACCCGACGCGGGACGGCGACGTCGACGGCAGAACCGCCGACGCCGCCACCGGACGCTGTGTCCGTCAGTCCCACAACGGCACCTCGACACCCCGTCCCTCGGCGATGGCACGGGCCGCCAGCGCGTGCGCGACCGCGATATCGGTGAGCACCAGCCCGCTGTTGTAGACGAAGATCTTCTCGTCCTCGCTGCGCCGCGCGGGCGCGCTGCGGGTGAGGATCTGCGGCAGTTCGGCGTCGACGCTGCGCAGGGTGCCGTCCGGTCCGACCATGTCGGTGCCGGTCAGTGCCATCTGCGCGGCGCTGGTCGCGACCACCCGATCGGCGTCGACCAGCGTGGAGGGCGCGAGCCCGTAGCCGACCAGCACCGCCACCGAACCCGGTGCCAGATGGGCGGATTCGAGCGCCACCTCGGTGCCGGGTCCGGCCGTCGCCAGCACCACATCGGCGTTGGCCGCGGCCGCGTACGGATCGTCGACGACCTCGAGCAGCGCGTGCGGCACCGCGTCGGCGAGGTGCGCGTGCACCGCCGCCAGCCCCTCGGGGTGGGTGCCGAACACCATCAGCTTGCGCAGCTGCGGATTCACCGCCAGCAGATGCGGCAGGGCGTTGCGGCCCTGGGTGCCGGTGCCGATGAGCAGCGCGCTCTCCGCGCCGCGCCGCACGGTCTCGCGCACCAGCAACGCCGAGACCGCGGGCGTGCGTAACGCGCCGACCCGAGCGCAGTCCATCATCGCGATGGGTGCGCCGGTGGTGTCGTCGTAGAGCGTGATGGTGGTGTAGTACCGCTTGGTGCTGCGGTCGTGGCCGGGATCGAACTTGTAGGAGGTCTTCATGGCCACCACCCGGCGCCTGCCGTCGCGACCCAGCATCGCGTAGGACACCGAGGAGCCGCCGGGATCGGCGACGCTCAGCTTGCGCGGGTTGTCGGATTCGCCTGCCGCGAAGGCGAGATACGCCTCCTCCACGGCCCGGACCACCTCGGCGGGGGTGATCGGCACGTCGGCCAGGTCGCTGCGGGAGAGCACCCGCAGCGGGATGCTCCGGTCACGGTTGTTCAACGGATCCTCGTTCATCTGTGCTGCCCCGCTCTGCCGTCCGATCGGTGCTCGCCCGGAACGGCGCGACCACCCTTTGCCCATACCCATTCTCGGACGACTCCTGCGCGCGCCTGCGACGTTCGGGCAACCGGATGTTGACGCGCTTGAGCCAGCGATCGGTGCCGTCGTAGCGCGCGCGGAACGGGACCCGCCCGTGCACGGCGACGTCGTTGTCCACCAGCAGGATCTCCCCGGGTGCCAGCGCGGGCGCGTGGCAGACCCTGGCGAGCTCGGCGGTGAGCCGGGCATAGGCCGCCCGGAACGTCGGGTCGGCGTCGTCGAGCGGGGTGTAGGCCGGATCGTAACGCAGTGTGGCACTGCCGGATTCGTCGAACCACACGGTCGGCAGCGCCGGGGCGGGTTGATCGAAGCCGGTGCCGTAGGACACGTCGGGCAGGATCGGCACCGTCGGCGCGGCCAGGGTCCGCAGGTCGTCCTCGGCCAGGCGGACCTGACCGACCGACGACACCGTGGTGGCCACCCGGTCGGGGTTGCGCAGGCAGGTCAGCATCAGCAGATTGGCGCGGGCGGCGTGGAAGGCGTCCTCGGTGTGCGGGCTGAGCAGGGTGGAGCTACTCGCGCCCGACTGCTCGTCCTCGTGGCCGACGGCGGGCAGGATGTTGTTGACCAGTCTGCCGTTCTGCTGGCCCGCCCACCCGAACGGCTCGCCCGCGCACCGCGCCAGCAGCAGCATGGCGATGTCGAGGTCCAGCGAGCCGGTGTGTCCGGGATCGGCGGCGGCGGTGGCCGCGGCCTGCCAGTGCGGCGGCGTCGGGCCGAATTCGGCGTCGTCGACGGGCAGCCCGCGCACCACGGTGGCGCCCGCGGCGGTGGCGGGTGGCCGCACGGCGTGGCGCACGGCGGCGGGGAGTTCGCCGACCCGCTCCTCGATCTGGGCCAGCAGCACCGGGTCGTGCAGGGTGTCGGTGTGGGGTTCGTCACCTAATCGGTGGCGGATGTCGGTGGCGAGCGCACGGACGGCCGAGGCGGCGTCGGGGGGTAGCTCGCGATGTTCGATGTCGTGCAGGTGAAACGTCATACGTTCGGACAGAACGCTTTTCACCGGCCATCCCTTCTTCGCATCGGTCGAACGCGGGTGAACTTCAGACTCGATGTGCGAAGGTAGTGCCTGTGCTTTGATTAGGCAAGACTTACCTAATGTGTTGTCCGAGAAATAGCTGATTCATATAACGCAGAGTTCTACCGGAACGGACGAAACGGAGATCATCCGGGGTCCCGGGACGGGCTGCGGTTCGATGACGGTCGCCGGGAAGCTCCCCAGCCGGCGATTGTTTTAGGCTAGCCTCGCCTAGTTTGCGGCGCCAGGAGAAGTGGTGCGGCGCACGCGGTTCGAGGGAGGAACACGATGGGTTTCACGCGCAGGCAGCTCCTGCAATCCGGGCTCGGCGTCACCGCACTACTTCTGGTAGCCGCGTGCACGAGCGACGACGAGGCCGACGGGCCCGCGAAGCAGGGCGGCACGCTGCGGGTCGGCGCGCTCGGCACGACCGCCCGCGCCGAACGCGACCCGCACGCCAATCTCAGCAACGACAGCGACTTCCTGATCGCCTCGCTCGTCTACGACGCGCTGACCGTCCCCGGCGCCGACCCGACCGTCGCGCCGCGACTGGCCTCGCGCTGGGAGGCTTCCGCCGACAACCGGCGCTGGACCTTCACGATCGCCGAGGGCGCGAAGTTCCACAACGGCGCGCCCGTCACCGCCGACGACGTGGTGTGGTCGATGCGCAGGCTGCGTTCGGTCGGTGGCGCGTCGAAGATGCCGGTGGCCGAGAACGACATCGTCGCCGAAGGGCCGAACCGCGTCGTGTTCACCGTCGCCGCGCCCAATGCCCAACTGCCGCTGCTGCTGCGGCTGATGACCTTCACCGTGCCGCAGGGCACCACCGACTTCGCCGCCGCGATCGGCACCGGCCCGTTCCGGCTCGAGTCCTACCAGGGCGGCAACGCCCGGCTGGTCCGCAACGAGCAGTGGCACGGCACCCCGCCGCTGCTCGACGCGATCGAGGTGACCATGTTCGACAGCGTCACCGCGCTGGGCAACGCCGCGCTGGCCGGGCAGATCGACCTCGCCTCCAATGTCGGCGCCATCGCGGGCCGCACCGCCGCGACCCGGCGCGACCTGCAGGTGGTCCGGCGCGCGAACGACACCATGCTCGGTGTGGCCATGCGCGCCGCCGACGGACCGTTCGCCGACGCGCGGGTGCGCACCGCGCTGCGTCTCGGTGTCGACCGGACCGCGCTGGTCAACCAGGTGCATTCCGGCTACGGCACCGTGGCAGGCGACGTCCTCGGCACCGCCGACCCGCTCTACGACGCCGCGCTCGCGCGCCGCGATCGGGATGTCGAGCGTGCCAAGACTCTGTTGCGCGAGGCGAACTTCGACACCGGCCGCAGCTACGCGTTCGTCACCAAGGCCGAGGTGCCGGGCGAGGTGGAGTCGGCGAAGGTGATCGCCGCCCAGCTCGCCGACATCGGTGTCCGGCTCGACGTGCAGGTGGTCGAACCCGCCGCCTTCTACGACTCGACCTGGCTCAACGCCCCGCTGTACACGGTGTCGTGGGGGACCAACGATTCGGTGCTCTTCTTCGCCGACAAGCTGATGACCTCCACGACCAACCGCAACGAAACCGCGTTCCGCGACCCGGAATTCGATGCCGCGACCGCGAAGGCGCTGGCGTCCTCGGGCGCGGAGTTCACCAAGGCCTGCCATGACATCCAGCGCATCGAGTTCGAGCGCGGCGGCTATCTGGTGTGGGGCATGGCCGACGGCGTCGACATCGCCGCCGCACCGGTGCGCGGCCTGCCGACCCTCGGCGGCTTCGCTCGCGTGCAGCTGGAACGCGCCTGGCTGGCGTGACCGTCGTGCGGACCTTCGCCCTGCCGCTGCTCCGGCGGATCGCGCTGCTCGTGGCGCTGCTGGCCATCGTGTTCGTCGCGGTGGACCTGCTGCCCGGCAGCGCGGCCCGGTCGGCGCTGGGCCGCGATGCCGGGCAGGGCGAGCTGGCCGCGAAGGAACACGAACTCGGCCTGGATCGCGCGCTGCCGGTGCAGTTCTGGCACTGGCTCACCGGCGTGCTGACCGGTGACTTCGGGCAGACCGCGCGCGGCACCTCGGTCGGGGATCTGCTGGCCGACAAGTTCCCGCAGACGCTGCTGCTCGGTGGCATCGCGCTGGCGCTCACCGTCACGGTGTCGCTGGCGCTGGGCTGCTGGTGGGCGCTGCGCCCGACCGCGTTCGGGGCGCGGCTGCTGCAACCGGCCAGCACCGTCGCCGTCGCCGTGCCCGAATTCGTCTGCGGCACACTGCTGATCCTGGTGTTCTCGCTGGCCACCGGCTGGCTGCCCGCCGTCACCATCACCGATCGTTCGGGGTTCCCCGCCGGACCGGAGATGCTGATCCTGCCGGTGCTGGCGCTGGCGATACCGCAGATCGGCTGGAACGCCCGCGTCGTGCGCTCGGCGCTGCTCGATGTCGCCACGGCGCCCCACGTGGAGAACGCCGTGCTGGAGGGCCTTGCGCCGCGCACCGTGCTGCTGCGGCACATGCTGCCCTTCGCGGCTCCCGCCATCGTCGCCGGCTACGCCACCTCCGTCGGTATGCTCTTCGGCGGCGCGCTGGTCGTGGAGACCCTGTTCAACTATCCCGGCGTCGGTGCGGTCCTCGCCGGTTCGGTCGCCGACCGCGACACCGCGACCGTCGCCGCGGTCGTCGCCCTCACGGCCATCGTGATCATGATGCTGCTCGCTGTCGCCGACTTCGTGCGCACCTGGGCGTCGGGCGGCACGCGATGAGCCACGGGGAGCGGATGTTTCGGCCACCACGCCTCGTGGTGGTGCGCGAACCACAGGAGGCGCCGGTGAACCGCGGCGAACGCGAGATCCCGCACCGTGGCAGTCCTCGAGCGCAGGAGGTGTGGTGAGTTCTCGCGAGCAAGATTCCGGGTCGGGCGATGCGCGGCCGGTGCCCACGCCGCGTGGGTCCCGATGGTGGCGGTGGTCGGCGGCGGCCGGGGTGGGGCTGGTGGTGCTCGTCGCGGTGGTGGGACCACTGCTCGCGCCCTACCCGGCGGAGCGAGCGGTGGGGATGCCGTTCGCTCCGCCGGGTGGGGGAGCGGTGCTCGGGACCGATCGGCTCGGACGGGATGTGCTCAGCCATCTGCTCACCGGCGGCACCGAGCTGCTGGTGGTCGCGGCGGTGATCGCGGGTGCGGTGACCGTGCTGTCCGCGGTGCTCGGCGCGATCGCCGCGGTCCGGCCCCGCGCGGGTGCGGTGATCGAGCTCGGCGGCGATCTGGTGATCCTGTTGCCCGCGGTGCTGGGCATCCTGCTCGTCCTCACCGCGTGGCCGCAGGGCGGCGTGGCCGCGCTGATCGGGGTCTCGCTGCTCTTCGGCGTCCCGTACTGCGCCCGGATCTTCGCCGCCGCGGCGGCCACCATCGCGGCCGGTGGCTATGTGGAGGCCGCGATCGCCAGCGGAGAGTCGCTGTCACACCTGGTCTTCCGCGAAATCCTGCCCAATCTGCGCTCGGTCCTCACCACCCAGCTCGGCCTGCGCTTCGTCGTCGCCATCTACCTCGTCAGCACCGTCTCCTTCCTCGGCCTGCCCGCCCTCGACGCCGACAACTGGGCGAACATGGTGCGCGACAACGCCTCCGGACTGTTGCTCAACCCCTGGGCGGTGCTCGCGCCCAGCGCGGCCATCGCCGTCGTCGCGGTCGGGGTGAACCTGGTGGTCACGGGTGGGGGAGCGCGCAAACCCGGCCACCGGACCGCGATCGGTGCGCAGGTGAGCCGTACGTCCCCCGATTCCGCGGACCGCACGTCGGGACAGCGGCGTGGAGGGGGTCAGGAGTGTGGGATCTCGGTGGTCGGCGCCGGGGACGCCGCGGTCGTCGAGGGGCTGACGGTGATCGCCGAGACCGGTGCGATCCTGCTGGCGCCGTTGTCCTTCCGGCTCGAGGCCGGGACGGTGACCGCGCTGACCGGGCCGTCGGGTGCGGGCAAGTCGACCGCGATGCGCGCGCTGCTCGGTCATCTTCCCGCCGGTGCCAGGCAGGAAGGGGCGGTGCTGGTCGCCGGGCACGACGTGTTCACGCTCGATTCCGGTGCGCTGCGGAAGTTCCGGCGCACGCGCGTCGCCTACGTCGGCCAAGATCCCGGTTCCGAACTGAACCCGCTCCTGCGCGTGCGCGCCCTGCTCGCCGAGGCCGCGCCCACCGCCACCGACGCCGAGCGCCGCGCCGCCCTCGAACTCGTCGGCCTCGACGCCACCCACCTGCGCCGCCGCTGCGCCCGCCTGTCCGGGGGCCAGCAACGCCGGGTCGCCCTCGCCCGCGCCCTGCTGCGCAAACCCCAGGTCCTCGTCCTCGACGAACCTCTCGCCGGCCTGCACGGCGCCCTTCGCGCCGACATCGCCCGCCTCATCGCCGATCTGGCCGCCCGTGCGTCCACCGCCGTCCTGCTGTCCGGCCATGACACGACCACCGTGCACGCCATCGCCGACACCGTGGTCGAGGTGCACCCGCCGGGGGGTGGGCCAGTCCTCGACGGCACGTCGCCGGTCGACACGGCACCCGGGCACCACGGCAACCCGGCAGCTGATCGGGTGAGCCGCTCCGGGCGAGGCCCCGCACCCGTGACCGTCGCCGCGTCGGCAGGCCAGGACTCGTCGCCGGACGTTCCCGGCGACGCCGACCTCGCCGTAGCCGGGGTCGACCGCGTCGAGGCACCACAGGAGCCCGTGCTCTCGGGCGTAGGGTCCGGCGGTGCGCCGGTGTCGCGGTACCGGGGGCTGGAACCGATCGAGCGCCCGAGGGCGGATCAGCCCGGTCCGTCAGGGTCCGCCGGCCTCGGTCGGGTGACCGCCGTAGCGGCCGCGGGAACCGAGCCGCCGACCCTGCGCGTCGAGGGAATCGGCGCGGTCGCCGACGGACATCAGATCCTCGCCGGTGTCGACTTCACCGTCCGCGCCGGGGAAGCGCTCGCGGTGGTCGGTCCGTCGGGTGCGGGCAAGACGACGCTCGCCCGGGTGATCGCGGGACTGCACGTGGGTGCGGGCTCGCTCGAAGTGGCCGGAGCCCGCGTCACCGTCGATCGCCGACGCCGAATCACGGCGGCTCCCCGGGGTATTCAACTGGTCACCCAGAACCCGCTCGCGGCACTGAATCCCCGCCGCACGGTCGAACAGACCCTCGCGCGTCCGCTGCGCCGGATCGCCCGGGTGCCGAAGACGCAGCTGCGCGGCCGCGTCGAATCCCTGCTCACCGCGGTCGAACTCCCCACCGAGCTGGCCGCCCGACACCCGCACGAACTCTCCGGTGGGCAACGTCAACGCGTCGCCCTGGCCCGTGCCCTGGCCGCCGACCCGGCCGTCCTGATCTGCGACGAGATCACCACCGCCCTGGACGGCGCCACCGCCGCCGCGATCATGACCCTGCTCGACCACCTGCGGGCCGCGCGCGGCACCGCCCTCGTGCTGATCAGCCACGACATGGCGCTGATCACCACGCACTGCACCGAACTCGTCGTGCTCGACCACGGCCGGGTCGTCGAATCCGGCACCCCAGCCGCCGTTTTCGCTGATCCGGCCCACCCCGCGACCGCGGCACTGCTGGGCTGAACCGCTCGCGAGCAGGCGTTTTCGCGCGGGAGAATGCGACGAGTCGGTCCCACCGCACTCTGAGAAGTCGCTGTGAGAGGTGCCAGAGGTGTCGGTGACCTGGATGATGGGTGGGGTGTCTGTGCAGAAAGTCGGCGTGCTCGCCGCCGTGGCGGTGACCGCGCTGCTCGCGGGGTGTAGCTCGCTCGCGTCGATTCCCGGTGACATGCCGCCTGGCCCCGGTGCCGCGCTGCCCGCGATCGACGTCGACGCGCCGGGGCGGGCGGCCGAACAGTTGCGTGGCTGGGCCGACGAGCAGTCGGGGGCGGTCGGGATCGAACCGGTGGCGCTGGAGGCCTACGGGTACGCGGCGGCGGTGCTGGCCCGGTCCAAGCCCGAATGCGGGATCGCCTGGACCACGCTGGCCGGGATCGCCAGCGTCGAGAGCGGGCACGGCACACACCGCGGCGCCGGCGTCGACGCCGACGGGACGGTGCGTCCGGCGATCATCGGGGTCGCCCTGGACGGCACCAGGGGCAATGCCGACATCCGCGACACCGACGGCGGCACCCTCGACGGCGACACCACCTACGACCGGGCGGTCGGTCCGTTGCAGTTCATCCCCGAGACGTGGCGGCGCTGGGGTGTCGACGCCAACGGCGACGGGGTCATCGACCCCCAGAACATCGACGACGCGGCCCTCACCGCCGCGCGGTACCTGTGTGTCCGCGGCGGCGACCTGACCTCGGCCGACGGCTGGCAGCGCGCCCTGTTCGCCTACAACCAGTCGAACAAGTACATGCGGGTCGTGCGCGACCGGGCCGCGACCTACAGCATCGGCCGCCGCGTGTAGTTACCGGCCGGCCGGAGTGCCGGTTACTCCACGTCACGCCGAGACGATAGGCTCGGCACCGCACGGACCATCCCGTGAGACCTACCGTGCCTTTCAGTCGTAAGGAGTCGTTTTCGTGGCCATCATCGAACAGGTCGGAGCGCGCGAGATTCTGGATTCGCGCGGCAATCCCACTGTCGAGGTCGAGATCGCCCTCGACGACGGCACCCTGACCAGGGCGGACGTTCCGTCCGGCGCGTCCACCGGTGAGCACGAGGCCGTCGAACTGCGTGACGGCGGCGACCGCTACAACGGCAAGGGTGTCACCAAGGCCGTCGAGGGCGTCCTCGACGAGATCGCGCCCGCCATCATCGGCCTCGACGCCGTCGAGCAGCGCACCGTCGACCAGGTCCTGCTGGATCTGGACGGCACCCCCGACAAGTCCCGCCTCGGCGCGAACGCCCTGCTCGGCGTCTCGCTGGCCGTGGCCCGCGGCGCGGCCGAGTCCTCGGGCCTGGAGCTGTTCCGCTACCTGGGCGGCCCGAACGCCCACGTGCTGCCCGTGCCCATGATGAACATCCTCAACGGTGGCGCGCACGCCGACACCGGCGTCGATGTCCAGGAGTTCATGGTCGCCCCGATCGGCGCCCCGACCTTCCGTGAGGCGCTGCGCTGGGGCACCGAGGTCTACCACTCGCTCAAGGCCGTGCTCAAGGAGAAGGGCCTGTCCACCGGTCTCGGTGACGAGGGTGGCTTCGCCCCCGACGTCGCGGGCACCGTGGAGGCGCTGGACCTGATCAGCCTGGCCATCCAGCGCGCGGGCTACAAGCTCGGCACCGACGTCGCGCTCGCGCTCGACGTGGCTGCCACCGAGTTCTACACCCCCGGCGAGGGCTACAAGTTCGAGGGCAAGGTCCGCACCGCCGCCGAGATGGGCGAGTTCTACACCGACCTGCTCACCCGCTACCCGCTGGTCTCCATCGAGGACCCGCTGTCGGAAGACGACTGGGACGGCTGGGTCGCGCTGACCGATTCGATCGGCGACAAGGTGCAGCTGGTCGGCGACGACCTGTTCGTCACCAACCCGGAGCGCCTGGAAGAGGGCATCGCCAAGGGCGCGGCCAACGCGCTGCTGGTGAAGGTCAACCAGATCGGCACCCTGACCGAGACCCTCGACGCCGTCGAGCTGGCGCACCGCAACGGCTACAAGACCATGATGTCGCACCGTTCGGGCGAGACCGAGGACACCACCATCGCCGACCTCGCGGTCGCGGTGGGCTCGGGCCAGATCAAGACCGGCGCCCCCGCCCGTTCCGAGCGGGTCGCCAAGTACAACCAGCTGCTGCGCATCGAGGACGCCCTCGGCGACTCGGCACGCTACGCGGGTGACGTGGCCTTCCCGCGGTTCACCGGCGAGTTCTGAGCAGTAGCAGTACCGCAAGACAGGCAGTGAGATGACGGGGCGGTAGCGAATGACCGAGCGACGTGCGCGTGGAACCAGTCCGGGTGGACGAGGCGACCGCCGCACGTCGCGGGCCGCTCGCTCCCGCCCCAGTCATCTCGACGCCCCCGGCCGCCCCGCCGCGGCCAAACGCACCACCCGGCGCCGCCCCGAGTCCGCTACCGGCGCGACGACGGGCAAGCGCAAGCCCACCGGCAAGCTCGAGCGCAGCGAGCACACCATCCTCGGTCTCTCGACCGGCAAGGCGGTGATCCTCGCGGCCGTGCTGTGCGGGCTGGCGCTGACCCTGGCCGTGCCGACCCGCACCTACTTCAGTCAGCGGGCCGAGGCGGCCGCGCTGGCCCAGCAGCGCGCGGAACTCGACGCCGATCTGGCCGCCCTGCGTGACCGCCGGGCCCAGCAGCAGGACCCGGCCTACATCCGCTCCGAGGCCCGCGACCGGTTGCGCCTGGTGATGCCCGGCGAAACCCCCTACATCGTGCAGATTCCCGGCATCGAAGCACCGGCGCCGCCGCCGATGAGCACCCGAACAGCGGCGCCCGACCCCTGGTACACCGACCTGTGGCGCAGCATCTCCGAACCGGCCCCGGAAGGACCAAGGTGACCGCACCGAACGAGCGCGACCTCGAGATCATCGCCCAGCAGCTGGGCCGCGAGCCGCGCGGTGTCCTGGCCGTCGCCTACCGCACTCCCGACGGCCTGCCCGCCGTGGTGAAGACCGCGCCGCGACTGCCCGACGGCACCCCGTTCCCCACCCTCTACTACCTGACCGACCCCCGGCTGACCGCCGAGGCGAGCAGGCAGGAGTCGGCCGGGGTGATGCGCGAGATGACCGAACGCCTCGCCGCCGATCCCGAGCTGGCCGCGGCCTACCGTGCCGCGCACGAGAGCTACCTGGCCGAACGCGACGAGATCGAGTCGCTCGGCACCGATTTCACCGGTGGCGGCATGCCCGACCGGGTGAAGTGCCTGCACGTGCTGATCGCGCACTCGCTGGCCAAGGGCCCCGGGGTGAACCCCTTCGGCGACGAGGCCGTCGCCCTGGCCGCCGACGCGGGCCTGCGCGGCACCGCCATTCCCGCCGACTGGCCCGCCGCACGCACGCCCGAAGAATCGGCATAATCGCGGACAGCGCGTGGCGCCGGTATCGCACCGGCGCCGGGCGACCGGCCCGACCAGGAGGAACCTCATGACCGAGCGCATCGCCGCGGTGGACTGCGGCACCAACTCGATTCGCCTGCTGATCTCCGAGGTCGGCGCCGACGGCAGCCTCACCGACGTGCACCGCGAGATGCGCATCGTGCGGCTCGGCCAGGGTGTCGACGCGACCGGCCGGCTCGCGCCCGAGGCGATCGAGCGCACCCGCGCCGCGCTGGCCGACTACGTCGATGTGATGCTCGCCCAGGGTGTTTCGCGGGTCCGCATGGTCGCCACCTCCGCCACCCGCGACGCCGCCAACCGGGACGACTTCTTCGACATGACCCGCACCGAACTGGGCCGGGTCGTGCCGGGCGCGGTCGCCGAGGTGATCACCGGCGACGAGGAGGCCCGGCTGTCCTTCGCGGGCGCGGTCGGCGAATTGTCCGCCGACGCCGGGCCTTTCGTGGTGGTCGACCTCGGCGGCGGCTCGACCGAACTGGTCGTCGGCGACGGTGACGGCGTGCAGGCGGCCTACTCCGCCGACATCGGCTGCGTGCGGATCACCGAGCGCTGTCTGGCGGGCAACCCGCCGACGGCCGAGCAGGTCGCGGCGGCCCGGGAATTCGCGCAGACCAAGCTGGACGAGGCGTTCGCCGAGGTCCCGGTCGACCGGGTGCACACCTGGGTCGGCGTCGCGGGCACCATGACCACCATCACCGCCGTCGCCCTGGACCTGCCCGAATACGATTCGACCCGGGTCCACCTGACCCGGCTGAGCCTGGCCGAGGTCCACGACGTCTGCGACCGGCTGATCGGCATGGACCACGACCAGCGCGCGGCGTTGGGCCCGATGCACCCCGGCCGGGTCGACGTCATCGGCGGCGGCGCGGTCATCACCGAGGTGCTGGCCGACGAACTGGCCCGGCGCGCCGGGGTTTCCGAACTGGTCGTCAGCGAACACGACATCCTCGACGGCATCGCCATGTCGATCCTCGCCTGAGCCGGGCACACCGGGGCACGACCCGACGCGAGCTGTTCTCCGCCGCGCTGTCGGTGTGCCGCCGACTAAACGACAGCGCCGCGCACCGGAACGTTCTCCGGCGCGCGGTGACCCAGCGGGTGTCGGATCAGGGCAGCACCTGCGGGATGACGTCGGGCGCCACGGCACCGACGGCCGCGCCGATGAGCGCACCGACCAGGGCGTTGGGCAGGCCGATCAGCCCGACGCACGGCAGGTACAGAATCATGGTCGTGATCATCGGCACGCACACCACCGCGGCGGCGATCAGGCCGACGCCCGCGCCGATCGCGGCGGCGTTGTGCACCGGATCGGAGTACTGCGCGGCAGGATTGGTGGCGATGGTCTTCAGCTCGGTGGCCGCGCCCTGGGACACCTGCGGCGTCGCCTTCAGGGTGCGCCCGTCGGCGGAGATCTCGGTGGCGACGGTGATGGTGTTGCCGCCGACGGTGCCGAAACTGGTCGGCACCTGCGCGATCGGGCTGCCGGTCGCCGATTCGACCGTCAGCGTGCCGTCCTGGCCGAGGACGAATCGCCCGTCGTCGACGGTCGCCGACACGGTCCGCATGTCCGGCGTGACTTCCGTGCGGTAGCCGATGCCCTCGGCCTGCCCCTGCGAGGCCAGGCCCTGGACGAACCGGGCCTGCTGATCGGCATCGACATCGGCCGAGGCCACCCCGGCGCACGCGACGGCGACGGCGAACGGCAGCGCGCCGGCGAGCAGACGCCGGCCGAGGCCGGAACTCGAGTTCTGGAACATATCGGAGAAACTCCCTCTTCCGAATTCGCCCGAAGAAATCGGCCCCCGGTGAATCCGAAATATCGTGGTCGATGAACACAGATGATTCGGATTGCCCTGCCGCCTTGGATGGAATTCCTGCCCGCTCTATTCATCCCGGGCGTGGCGCGGAGTGGTCAGCGCGGACGCGGCCGGACCGGCGCGCGATAGCGCGGGCGCGACACCCGCTCGGGGCGGGGCGGCGGACCGAGGGCGGAGACCAATTCCCGGCGCCGCTGCGGCTCGATGAACCGCGGGTCGCGATAGGTGAGCGCGCCCTCCATCGCCCAGAGCATTTCCAGATTCAGGCCGCGCACGTCCGCCGCGCGCAATCGCCGATAGGTTTCCACCGCGCCGAGTTCGGCGAGTTCGTCGAGCGAATGCACGTCGGCGTGCGCGAGCATCGCCGCCGCCGCGTCGCCGAGTTCGGCACCGCGTCCGCGATAGACGCGAATGCGCACATGGGCGTCGCCCCGGACGATTTCGGCCGTGCGCCACACGGCGGCGCGCAACTCGTCGGGGGAGGACGGTATTTCGCCGCCGCCGAGAACCCGAGCCCGCGCCCGCCGGGCGATACCGACCATCGGGCGAAATGCCCGGAAGATCTGGATCTCGCCGTCGTGGCCGCGCCGCCATTCGTCCAGATACACGTGATCGCTCCCGAATCCGGCGGAGTCGAGCCGCGCCGCGTCCAGCGCCCACCGGCGGCAATCGTCGGGCGTGCGCGCGCTCAGCACGAGCATCCCGCGGCGGCGCGTGATCTCGCCGCCTGCCCATCTATACCGCTGCTGTGCCCAGCGCTCCATCGCTCGCGGCTCCATCGTCCGATCAAGTCCGAAGGTCCGCCAGCGCACCGTCCCCGTCGAAGCGGTCGCGTGCCCCCGCTGTCGCAGGGCGGTGAGGGACTGATCGTCGAGGTGGGTGTGCCAGCCCGGCACCAGCACGATGGGATCGGCCGGGTCGGCGTCGAACGGCGTCGGCACCAGGAACTCCCGGTCGAGCAGGATCACCGTCCCCGGGCGGGATTGATACGACAGCCCCCACAGCAGCCGGGCCAGCAGCTTCGCGCCGTGATCGTCCGACAGCACATGCCATGTCTCGTGGAACCGATTGGTGCTGAACCGGGCACGCGTACCCGGTCGCGGCACGATCACCGTCCGCACGCCACGACCTCCCCGCACCGCGTACCGGTGCAGTTTCAACCCGTCCCCGATATCCCGGGCGTTCCCCGGTCGTTGTCGTTTCATCCCTCCAAGGAGGCCACATCGCCGGGCGGGCGGGCAATCGCTTTTCCGCCCGCCCTCGGCGTCCTGGCGCCGCCGGAAACCGATGTTAGACATATGGTGGAAGATGTCTTACCGTGGAGGCATGAGTTCAACGACGTCTCATGCGGTCGGGTTCGAGTTGCGGTCCGGGGAAACCTGGCGCGATCCCTGGTCCATGTACTCCGCGCTGCGTGACCAGGACCCGGTCCACCGGGTGATTCCCGAGGGGCGGGAAGCCGACGACTTCTACGTGCTGTCCCGCCATGCCGACGTCTGGGCTGCCGCCAAGGAGCCCGAAACCTTCTCCTCCGCAGCGGGATTGACCGTCGACTACGTGGACCTGGCGGCCGCGGGGTTCGGCGCCGTCAAGCCGTTCGTCTTCATGGACCCGCCCGAGCACACCGACTTCCGTCGCCGGGTCGCGCCAGGATTCACCCCGCGCCAGGTGAATTCGGTGGAACCGGCGGTGCGGCGGTTCGTCGTCGAGCGGATCGAGCGGCTGCGCGCGGCGGGGGCGGGTGACATCGTCGAGCAGCTGTTCAAGCCGCTGCCCACCATGGTCGTCGCGCACTATCTCGGTGTGCCGGAACAGGATCACGGCAAGTTCGACGAGTGGACCGAGAACATCGTCGGCGGCGCGGTCGCCGGGGCCGGGTTGGCCGCGGGAGACCAGAACGCCTTCACCGCGGTCGGTGAGCTGGTCGGCTACTTCTCCGAACTGATCGCCCGCCGCCGGGTCGAACCGGGCGACGACACCATCTCGCACCTGCTGGCCTCCGGCCTCGGCGCCGACGGCGACAACGAGGGCCTGATCGCGATTCTCGGCTTCGCCTTCACCATGATCACCGGCGGCAACGACACCACCACCGGCAACCTGGGCGGCGCGGTCCAGCTCCTCACCGCCTACCCCGACCAGCGCCGACTGCTCGTCGAGGACCCGTCGCTCATCCCCGACGCCATCGAGGAATTCCTGCGGATGACCTCGCCGGTGCAGGGCCTGGCCCGCACCACCACCCGCGACGTCGAACTGCACGACACCACCATCCCCGCCGGCAGGCGCGTGCTGCTGCTCTACGGCTCGGCCAACCGCGACGAGCGCGAGTTCGGCGCGACCGCCGCCGAACTCGACATCCGGCGCAACCCCAAGCGCATCCTCACCTTCAGCCACGGGCATCACCACTGCCTCGGCGCGGCCGCCGCCCGGATGCAGGCGCGCGTCGCGCTCGAGGAGCTGCTGGCCCGCTGCCCCGACTTCACCGTCGACCTCGACGGCGTGCGCTGGTCGCAGGGCAACTACGTGCGCTGGCCGGTCGCGGTGCCGTTCCGGGCCGTGGCATGAGCGGCGACTGGCTGGCCACCGACCGCGCCGACCTGGCCGCCGAGCGCATTCTCGACGCGGCCGCCGAACTGTTCGCCGAACGAGGGGTGGCCGCGGTCGGCATGCGCGATATCGCCGCGGCGGCCGGGTGCTCGCGAGCCACGCTGTATCGCTACTTCGACAATCGCCAGGCCGTGCGGATCGCGTTCGTGCACCGCGAGACCCGGCGCATCGTCGCCGGGCTCACCGATCAGATTCGTGACATCGCCGACCCGGGGGAGCGGATCGTCGCCGCGATGCTCGGCGCGATCGCCGCGGTGCGCGCCGACCCGCTGCTCATCGCCTGGTTCCGCCCCGGCGATTCCGGCACGGCCGGTCGGATCAGCCAGGACTCCGACGTCATCGAGTCCCTGGCCGCGACCATCTTCGCCGACATCGACCTGAGCGATCCCGAACGCAGCAGGCTGGCCCGCTGGCTGACCCGCGTCATCGTCTCGTTCCTGGCCACTCCCGGCCGCGACGACGCCGACGAACGCGCGATGCTGCGGGAGTACGTCGCCCCGATCATCGCCCGCGCCGCCCCGACCCTGACCGTCCACTGAATCACCGGCCGGGGCCGATCACCCGCGCTTGTCCGCGAGGTGGGCGACGCGCGGCTCCGGCATCGCGCACACCATGCCGTCGGCCATGCCGGTCGGCTGCACCCCGAGGCCCTGGTTGAGCCGCGCCCGCTGATTCTCCCACGCGATGGTCGCGGCCAGCTCGGTCAGCTGGGCCTTGGACAGGTGGGTGAGCAGGGTGGTGCGCAGCTTCTCGAGGTCGACCGCCGGCGTCGCCGTCATCGCCTCGGCGAACGCGATGACCAGCTTCTCCAGCTCGGTGTAGGCGTCGCTGGTCCGGTAGCGGGGCAGCTCGGTGATCTGTTCCCGCGTCAGTCCGGAGGTGTGCGCCAGCGCCGACCCGATGTCGAGGCAGAACTGGCAGGCGACCAGTCCCGCCGTCTTGAGCTCGGCGAGTTCTTTGAGCCGGGGATCGAGCTTGTTGCTGAAGAGCAAGGCCGTCTCATAGGCCATGGTCGCCGCCCCGATCTGCGGCCGGCGTCCCAGCCATCCGGCCAGATCGCCGCGATGACGTCGCGCCTGTCCGATCACGGTCGCGTATCCCCTGATCCGTTCGACCACTCGCATCGTTCACACCCCTTCGTGTCGACGATTCCCCTGCCTCCGAACCTACGCCCCCGAGTCGACTAGAACGTGTTCTATATTCGAGTCAAAGTTCCGGCTATCCCTCGGGAGTCCAGAGATGTACCAGTGGTCCGACGAAGACCTGATGTTCCGCGACGCCGTGCGCGGGTTCATCGCCAAGGAGATCACCCCGCACGTCGACCAGCTGGAGAGCGGCGCGCTGCCGCCGTTCGACATCATCCGCAAGCTCTACGCCACCTTCGGGCTGGACGAGATGGCGCGCGAGGGGCTGGAGAAGGCGCTCGCCCGTGAGGAGTCCGGCACCACCGGTGCGGGCAAGTCGGGCGGCGGTTTCAGCGGCGCGGGCAGCATGGGCGTCATCCTCAACAGCGAGCTGGCCGGGGTCAGCCTGGGACTGGTGGCGTCCATGGGGGTGAGCCTCGGCCTCACCGCGGGCACCATCCGCAGCCGCGGCACCCTCGCGCAGAAGAAGCGCTGGCTGCCCGAGCTGGTCACCATGGCCAAGGTCGGCGCCTGGGCCATCACCGAGCCGGACTCGGGCTCCGACGCCTTCGGCGGGATGAAATCCTATGTCCGCCGCGACGGCGCGGACTACATCCTCAACGGCCGCAAGACGTTCATCACCAACGGCCCGTACGCCGACGTCACCGTCGTCTACGCCAAGCTGGACGAAGGCGACGGCACCGACCGCCGCGACCGCAAGGTGCTCGCGTTCGTGCTGGACAAGGACATGCCCGGCTTCGTGCAGAGCCCGCCGTTCAAGAAGATGGGCATGAACTCCTCGCCCACCGGCGAACTGTTCTTCGAGAACGTCCGCATCACCCCCGACCGGCTGCTCGGCGAAACCGAGAACCCCGCCAAGGGCGACGGAAAGGACAGTGCCAAGGAGTCTTTCGCGGCCGAACGCATCGGCATCGCGTCGCTGGCACTGGGCATCATCAACGAATGTCACCGCCTGTGCGTCGATTACGCCAAGTCGCGCACGCTGTGGGGCAAGGAGATCGCGCAGTTCCAGCTCATCCAGCTCAAGCTGGCCGAGATGGAGATCGCGCGAATCAATGTGCAGAACATGGTCTTCAACGCCATCGAGCGCACCGCCGCCGGTGACAAGGTGACCCTCGCCGAAGCCTCGGCGATGAAGCTCTACTCCTCGCGCGCCGCCACCGAGGTGGCGATGGAGGCCGTGCAGCTGTTCGGCGGCAACGGCTACATGGCCGAGTACAAGGTCGAGCAGCTCGCCCGCGACGCCAAGTCGCTGATGATCTACGCGGGCAGCAACGAAATCCAGGTCACCCACATCGCGAAGGGGCTGGTCGCGGGGTAGAAACGGCGGGTCGGTCCGGTGGTCGCGCTCGTATACTACGAAGATGCGAAACCACCGGAATGCCCTCGCCGGCGCCGTGGTCGCCACCGCGATCGTCGCTCTCGCGCCCTCGACGTCGGCCACCCCGCCCTCGGGCGTGACTGTCGAACAACTGACCGAGGTCGATGTGAGCGGATTCGGTCCGTTCGCCGAACTGCCGAGCGTGTTCACCTTCCGGCGTATCACCATCGCGCCGGGCGGCACCCTCGGCTGGCACTATCACGACGGCACTGTGCTGGCCCTCGTGACCAGGGGCGAGGTGACGCGCTACGAGTCGGACTGCGTGCCGACGACGTACGCGGCGGGTCAGGGGCTGTCCGAGACCGTCGGCCCCGACCATGTCCACGTCGGCCGCAATCTCGGGACCGGGCCCGCCGAGCTGTACGTCGCCTACATCAACCGGGCGAACGAACCGCTCTTCGTCGACGCCGCGGCGCCGGACTGCGCGTAGCCGCGGGCCGAAACGGCCTCCGTAGACGCGGCGACCGGTCGACGCTCCAGCCCGTCCGCCGATTTCGCCGCGACCGTCGAAATGGCTCGCCCGCCCGACTGGCTACCAGGTGATTTCAGGCGAGGCAGGCGTCGGCGCCGCCGGCGGAGAACGTCTCGGCGCTGCAATAGGCGGCGTGCGGGTAATACGGACCCATCGTGATGGCCGGGTCGCTGCCGGAGTCCTGGGAGGCCTGGACCGAGTCCGGGTAGAACGCCGCGCTCGGGGTCATGTTCCGCAGGAACAGCACCTTGTCCACGTCGGTGCTGCCCCACGCAATCGTGGTGACGGTCGGCGGGAGGTTCGCCGGCAGGTCCGCGGGGGCGGCGAGAACGTAGGTGTAGTAGCCGGACGCGTCGAGCGCGGTCTGGAAGTCGGCGGCGCAGGCGACGACGGGGTAGGGGGTGCGCAGGTCGTTCTGGCACATCGACCAGTACCGCAGTTGGGTCGGCGCGGTCGGTGACTGCCCGGCCCGGGTATCCGGAAACGTCGGGGCTTTGCCGCGCACCACCAGCAGGCGGCCCGGCTGATAGCTGACGCGGGTCCCGACGTACTTGTTGTCACCGTTCGGGAACAGCCCGGCGGTGCTGGCCGGATTGCCGAAGGTGGCCTCCGGGGCGCCTCCGGGGAAGGCGCCGGAGGCGGCCGCGGCGATCCCCTGATCGAAGGCCGCTTTCGCGGCGTCGGCGACGGGGCCGGTGTAGCCGGCCGGGTCGAAGGGCTGCGCGCACGGCTGCGCCGGAACCTCGCTGCCCGCCAGGGTGAGTTTCACCTCCGGCAGCGGCACACCACCACTGAGTGAGGCCGGGTCGGTCGGCACGTAGACCCGGACGATGACGAACCCGATCGGGGCGCGCTGCCCACTCGCGACCGCCTGGATCTCGTTGCGGCTGTGGTCGGCCGGGCCATTGACCAGCTTGGCGTGCCACCGCTGCTGCGCCGTGGGCAGCGTGGCGGCGGAGGCGTCGGTGTACGGGTTCCCGCTACCCGGATCCGGCGCGATCTGGTTGTCGCGCAACGTGTCCACGGTGTCGAGATTCGTCCCGTAGGTGTTCACCGAGAAGTACCGCGCGGCCGGATAGGTCCCCGACAACTCGATCGAGTCACCCGGTCCCAGCGCGTACGGCATCAGCCAGTACGTCGAGTTCGCATCGGGGAAAGCCACATTCAACACGGCGTCGTTCGACATGAACCGCCACGCGCACAACGCCGAGTCCGGCGGCCCCGCCACGGCCGACCCGCCGAACCCCACCGCGGCCAGCACGGTCGCCACCACACATCCGACACGAACGATCAAAGCCACAACCGACTGCATGACGATCCCTTCGCTGCGCTCGAACTGCCGAACTGCCGAAGAATCCGCCCGTCCACGTCACCGTGGTCGGCCCGCGACCAACATAGACCACCCCATGCCGGCGATCGGCCACCGGTTGTTCGTGGGGAGAGCGGGCGGTAGCCTTCGGGCGGGGGATTCGGGCAATCGGCGTGCGCTGTGAAAGCCGTTCTCGCCTGCCATTTCACTTGTCACACGGGGGTTTTCGAATGTCTCAGACCAATGCGATGCGGGCGGGCGTGCCATCGCCGTACGCGAACGAGCCCGCGGTTCGGCGGGTGACCCGCCTTGCCGGATTCGCTGGAATCGCGCTGGGTGTCGTGCTGGTGGCCTGCGCTGCCGGACTCGTGGTGGCCGGGCTGGTCGATACCCGATACCTGATCGTCGTCTGCGTGGTCGCGCTGTTGCCCGGCATCCCCGGCCTCAGCCTGCTCGCGGCGTCGCGGCGGATTCTGCGTGGCGAGATCAACGGAACGACCAGGGCGATCACGATGTTGGTCACCATCAGTGGCCTCGTTCTGCTGGCAACGGTGGGCGCCCTCATCGAAGGGCCCTGGCCCGCGAAGATTCTGATGGTCGCGCTCACCATCGGCACGTTCACGACCGCCGCCTTCGTCAATCGCGCCGATCGCGCGTTGAAGGGCCGATAGCGCGGGCTCGGTGGGGCGACAGGGCGTCCACCAGCCCCGATGGAGTGCCCCCACTGGGACTCGAACCCAGACTGCGCGGATTTTAAGTCCGCTGCCTCTGCCAATTGGGCTATAGGGGCGTCCGGGACAGCCTAGCGACTCGTACGGGTGTACCGGAATCGTGTCGGTAGACAAGGTCGGCCCGGCGTGTCGTCGATGACAGCGCCGAACCGACCTTATCGCCGATGGGGCTGGTCAGCCGGTCGGCGGGCGATTACCGAGGACGGAGTGGCGGCGGCCGTAAGCGAAGTAGACGGCGAAGCCGAGGACCATCCAGACGATGAAACGCAGCCAGGTCTCCACCGAGAGGTTGACCATCAGCCACAGGCACGACAGCACCGCCAGGATGGGGATCAGCGGGACCAGCGGGACGCGGAAGCCGCGGGGCAGGTCGGGGCGGGTGCGGCGCAGCACGATCACGCCGACCGAGACCAGTACGAAGGCGAACAGGGTGCCGATGTTCACCATTTCCTCGAGCGTGCCGAAATCGACGAAGCCGGCCAGCACGCAGCAGACGATGCCGACGATGACGGTCAGCCGGACCGGCGTGCCACGCGAACCGGTGTGGGCCAGCCAGCGCGGCAGCAGTCCGTCGCGCGACATCGCGAACAGCACGCGGGTCTGGCCGAGGAACAGCACCATCACGACGGTGGTCAGACCGGCCAGCGCGCCGATGGAGATGACGTTCTTGGCCCAGTCGACGCCGTGGATGGCGAAGGCGGTGGCCAGCGTGGCGTTCTCGCCCGCCAGATCGGTGTAGGGCACCATGCCGGTGAGCACCAGCGACACCGCCACGTAGAGCACGGTCACGATGAGCAGCGAGCCCAGGATGCCGCGCGGCACCGCCTTCTGCGGGTTCTTGGTCTCCTCGGCGGCGGTGGCGACGACGTCGAAACCGATGAACGCGAAGAACACCAGGCTGGCCGCGGCGAGCAGGCCGTACCAGCCGAAGGTGCTGTTGCCCGCGCCGGTGAGGAACGAGAACAGCGACTGGTGCAGGCCGCCGGCGCCCTCTTCGGTGGGCTGCGACGGCGGGATGTAGGGGCTCAGGTTGGACGCCTTGAAATAGGTGATGCCCAGGACCAGCACCAGCGCGATGACGGCGAGCTTGATCGCGACCGCGATCGCCGACACCCGCGAGGACACCTTGGTGCCGACGGCCAGCAGCACGCCGAGCACCGCGATCAGCGTGACCGCACCCCAGTCGAAGGTAATCGACCCGAGTTGCACGGTGGCGGACTCGAATCCGAAGACGGTGCCCAGATATTGCGACCAGCCCTTGGCGACCACCGACGCGGCGAGCGCGAATTCCAGAATGAGGTCCCAGCCGATGATCCAGGCCACCAATTCACCGAAGGTCGCGTACGAATAGGTGTAGGCGCTGCCGGCGACCGGCACGGTCGAGGCGAATTCGGCGTAACAGAACGCGGTCAGGCCACACGCGATGGCGGCGAACACGAACGCCAGCGAGACCGACGGCCCGGCCACATTGCCCGCCGTGCGCGCGGTCAGCGTGAAGATACCGGCGCCGACCACCACGGCGACACCGAAGATCGTCAGATCCCAGGCCGTCAGGTCCTTGCGGAGTTTGGAATCGGGCTCGTCGGTGTCGAGGATCGATTGCTCGACCGACTTGGTGCGGAACAATCCGCTCTGTCGGCCGGTTGGTCGGCCTGCCTCTGGCGTGGCGTCCGGTGTCGGCACGGTCTTCTCCTTCTGTGCGAACGTCTTCGGGGGATACCCGCAGGCAGGTCAGTGCACGCCCTGCATATGGCGCTTGATCCACGGCGCGAACCCGGCCACCACGAGACCGGCCACGATGGCCGCGGCACCGCTGATGCCGAAGTACGCGGCCTCGTTGTCGGGGTTGTAGTAGCGGGCCAGGGTGCCCGCCATGGACGTGCCGATACCGACCGAGAAGAAGTACAGGGCCATCATCTGCGAGCGGTACGCGGCGGGGGCGAGATGGGTGGTCACCGCGAGACCGATCGGCGAGAGCAGCAGCTCGGAGACGGCGAAGCCACCGAGGATCGCGAACACCGCCAGCACCGGCACGGTCTTGTCCTCGAAGCCGCTCAGCAGCGCGAACATCCAGAAGGCGATGCCCATGCCGATGACGCCGAGCGCGAACTTGATCGGAGTGCTCGGCGCCCGGTTGCCCAGCTTGGTCCACATCAGCGCGAACAGCGGCGAGAGCGCGATGATCCACACCGGCTCCACCGAGCCGATCCAGCTGGCCGGCGCCTCCCAGCCGAAGATGTGCCAGTCGATGCGCTCGTCGGAGTACACCGCGAGCATGGTGAACATCTGCTGGAACAGCGACCAGAACACGGCGTTGGCGATGAACAGCGGAATGAACGCGCGTACCCTCGTGCGCTCGACCGGGGTCACCTTGGCGCTGGTGAGCAGCACGGCGAAGTAGACGATCGAGGCGACCACGATGACGCCGGTGGTGACATCGGACAGATTGTCCAGGGTGAGCAACCCGGCCAGTACCGCCACCAGCACCGCGACCGCGGCGACGGCGACGCCGATGAGCACCGGGTTGAGCTCGCGGCGGGTGAGCGGATTGGGCACATCGCGGCCGTGCGTGCCGAGGTTGCGCCGGAACACCACGTACTGGGTCAGGCCCAGGGCCATGCCGACCGCGGCGGCGGCGAAACCGGCGTGGAAGCCCCATTCGCGCTGCAGCAGACCGGTCAGCAGCGGGCCGGTGAAGGCGCCGAGATTGATGCCGAGATAGAAGAGGGTGAAGCCGCCGTCGACGCGCGCGTCGGTCGGCGAGTACAGCGTGCCGAGCAGCGATGAGGCGTTCGCCTTCAGCGCGCCGCTGCCGAACGCGACCAGCACCAGGCCGACCCCGACCCCGGCCAGCCCGGGCAGCACGGCCAGCGCGATGTGGCCCGCCATGACCACGACGCCACCGTAGAAGACGGTGCGTTCCATGCCCAGCACCCGGTCGGCAAGCCAGCCGCCGAGCACGGTGGACAGATACACCAGGCCGCCATAGGCGCCAACGATGCCGAGCGCCGTGCTCTGGTCCAGGCCGAGGCCGCCCTCGGTGGTGGAGTAGTAGAGGTAATACCCCAGGATCGTGAGCATGCCGTAGAAGGAGAAACGCTCCCACAGCTCGACACCGAACAGGTTGGTGAGTCCGATCGGGTGGCCGAACAGGGTACGTTCGGCGGCCTCGTCGGCGGGGCCGGGCGGGTCGCCGAGCCGCGTTTCTTCGGTGGACATAGGGGAACGATCCCATGTCCGAACGGTGTACAGCAATTTTCCCGCATCATGGCGGGTTCGGCGCGCCGCACCGTCTCGGGTGGGTGTTCTCACCGCGCGACGGGCCCGCGCGCGAATTACCCTTGGAGTGGCCGGATTCCCGCGACGGACGAGGAAATCAGACATGCTGACTGCCGAGGTGACCGTGCCGGTCGACCCTACGGCGGCCTTCGCGACCTTGGCCGACGGCTGGCTGTACGCGAGCTGGGTGGTCGGCGCCTCGCATATCGGCCGGGTCGATCCCGAGTGGCCGGCCGTCGGCAGCCGCATCCAGTACCGATTCGGGCTCTGGCCGGTGCTGATCAGCGACACCACGGTGGTCCGCGCCGTGGATCCGCCGCATCGGCTGGAGCTGGAGGCGCGGCTGTGGTCGGTCGGGTCGGCCTGGATCCGGCTGACCCTGACCGAGGCGTCGCCGGGGTGCACCACCATCCGGATGACCGAGCGCGCGTCGAGCGGTCCCGCGCAGCTGATTCCGGGGGTGGCGCAGGATCTGGCGTTCGCCGCGCGTAATCAGGAGTCGCTGGATCGGCTGGCGGATTTGATCCGGGCACGGGCGCAGAACTCCTGAGCACAGGGTCGCGACCGGTCGGTTCGAATTGAATGCCCCTCTTTCCATGGGCACGGTTTTCGATGTTCGCACATTGCTGGCTCCGAATCGACAATGGCGAAATAGAATGTGCTGGAACAGAATTCGAATCACGAATATCGAACTGTCGTTATCGCCGGAATTGTCGGGCCGAATGGTCTAGTCTCTAGCCATCGCGCATGCGGAAAATGATCGACCCCGGGGGACAACGTGCTGCACATCGAGCACTTCAACAATGGCTGGATGAATCCGGTTCTCGCGTTCAGTTTGTCGTTCATCGGCTCGGTATTGGGGTTGCGCTGCGCGGTGCACGCGAAAACCTCGACCACGCCGATCGGGTGGTTGATCGCCGCGGCGGTCGCGATCGGCGGGGCCGCGATCTGGGTCATGCATTTCACGGCCATGCTCGGCTTCAGCATCGATGGCGCGCCGATTCGCTACGACGTGCCGACCACCTTGCTCAGCGCGGTCATCTCGATCGGCGTCGTGCTGATCGGGCTGACCATCGTCATCCGGGGGCGGCGGGAATGGCTCACCCTGCCGCTGGGCGGTGCGGTCACGGGCTTCGGCGTGGCCGCCATGCACTACCTGGGGATGCGGGCGATGCGCAGCGGAGCCGTCATCGCCTATCGGCCGCCGCTGGTGGCGCTCTCGATCGTCATCGCGGTGGTCGCGGCGACGACGGCGCTGTGGTTCATGCTGCATGTGCGCGGTCTGGTCCGGACGGCGGGCGCGGCGCTGGTCATGGGCATCGCCGTGTGCGGCATGCACTACACCGCGATGGCCGCGATGAGCGCGCACCACAGCGGCGCCGAGCGGCCGGTCGGCGGGGTGGCGCCGGTGCAATTGCTGTTGCCGTTGATCGCGAGCGTCTCGCTGGTGGTCACCGGACTGGTGATCCTGGTCGGGTTGGCCGAACTGGAGAACAATGCCGAGGACCGGGCGCGGCCGGAACCGGTGCGCGCGACGAGCGGAGTCGTGCGCAGCACCGATCCGGCCACGTTGTCCCACAGTGGCAGGCAATGGCCCCGTCAGGGCTGAGCCTGCCTACTGGCTGGGCTGGGGCAGGGCGCAGTCGTCGACCTTGGGGTTGACGCCCGCGTAGTTCAACGGCCCGGCCAGCACCGTCACCGCGATGGTGCCCAGGGTCGCGCAGTTCTGCTCACGATCGGTGAAGTAGCCACGCTGAGCCGCGGCTACGACGCCGATCACCAGCCACACCAGCACCAGGATCGAAACTATTCGGGGCAGATTCGCCGACATGTTGTTCCTCCTCGAGAAGGGTCCGGCGGGGATCAGTAGTAGTGACGCCTGCCGCCGACCGGGCGGCCGACGCTGCCGGCCAGGGCGAGGACGACGCCGACCACCAGCAGGACGACACCCACGGTGGACAGCAGGGAAATGCCGAAAACGAGTCCGGCGATGAGGAGTACTGCGCCTAGAAGAATCATTGGAGCTCACCTGTTCGGTACGGGTACTACGTCGTGACGTGCCGGATCGCACGTCACAGGGGGCGTATGCCCCGTTCTGCCGATCGGAAACAGGTATCGGTTGCGCGGGAACGGATCTGCGGGTCAGTGGGCGGGCGGCGCGGTGGTGCCGCGCCGGGCGGCCGACTCGTTGTCGGCGGTCATCCGGTAGACGGTGCGTTCGAGGGTCGGCAGAATGCCGGTGATCGGCAGGGTGCCCGCGGCGAATCGCCCGATCAGGGCCAGTGCCATATTGCCCAGGATCAGGCCCAAGTCGTCGAGGTAGCCGGGGTCGAGATCGCGCAGGGCGATCTCGGCGACCGGCAGGACCGCGGTCAGGCCCTGGGTATCGAGGCGTTCGCCGCCGGGGCCGGTGCGGGCGTGGTGGTAGGCCTCGAGCATCTTGGGGTTGCGCTCCCAGGGCTCGAAGACGGTGCGCAGCACGCGGATCAGGCTGTCGCGCACGGATTCGTCGGGCGTCGGCGGGGTCACGTCGGCGTAGGCGTTGGTCGCCATCCACTGCTCCAGCGCGGCGATGATCAGCTCGTCCCTGGTCCGGAAGAGCCGGTAGATCTTGGCCAGCGAGACGTGGGCCTCGGCGGCGACGGCGCGTAGCTGCACGGCCTCGTAGCCCTCGGTGTTCAGCAGACCCAGCACCACCGCGATGATCTTCGCCGATGCGTCCGATTCCGTTCCGCTGCTCACGGGTGAAATGGTAGCGTCGCCCAGTGGTAACCCAGTTACCGCTGGATGAGGTCGGTGCACGCCTCGTCCACACGACGCGATACCCGACCACTCCCGAGCCCCGGCGCCGCTGCCGCCGCGGGCTCGCTGGACACAGGAAGGCGGCCCCGTTCGCGGGGCCGACGACAACTCCATGACTCGTTTGTTCCCCCGTGCGGCCCGCCGCTGCGGTCTCGTCGCGGTGGCGATGCTGCTGCTGCCGCTCGGCGCCGCCGCCCCGACGGCGACCGGTGCACCCACCCGCCAGACCGCCTGCCTGCCCGGCTCCCTGCCCGAGACCGGCTTGCAGGGCGACGTCCCCGCCGGCGACCGCGACAGCGGCCGATCCCGCGACGGATTCCGCTGCAATATGCGGCTGCTCGGCAGTTCGCCGGGCCGCGGCGGCGGCATCACCTCGGTCACCTTCGACCACTGCGCCTACATCGGCACGTTCTTCCCCGGCAATCTGCTCGGCCAGGACGAGGGGGTGCGGGTGCTCGATATCGCCGACCCGTCCGCGCCGGTCCACACCACCACCCTCACCGAGCCGGCGATGCTGGCCGGAACCTGGGAAAGCCTCAAGGTCAATGCCGCGCGCAAACTCCTTGTCGGCGCGGGTGTTCCGGCGTTGACCGGGGCCGGCCTGCTCTCGGTCTACGACATCTCCGACTGCGCGCACCCCCGGCTGCTCAATCCGGGACCCGGTACCGATCTCGCCCTGCCGGTGCCGATCACGGCGCACGAGGGCGGCTTCTCCCCGGACGGCCGGACCTACTGGGCCTCGGGAACGGCGCCGGGCCTGCTCAGCGCGGTCGACCTCACCGACCCCGCGAATCCCCGAGTCCTCTGGCAGGGCCTGCCGGGTCTGTCCATGCACGGGTTCGGCTTCTCGCTCGACGGCAACCGCATGTACCTGGCGAACAACATGGGTGGCCTGAAGATCCTCGATGTCGCCGCCGTCCAGCGCCGCGACCCGCGACCGCACGTCCCCGAACTCGCCGATCTGCCTTGGACCGACGGCTGGGCCACCCAGCACGCCGTCCCGGTGACCTATCAGGGCACGCCCTACGTGTTCGCCGTCGACGAGGCGGGCTCGGGCGGGGTCAAGCTCATCGACGTCTCCGACGAGCGCGATCCCCGGATCGCGCGCTCGATCAAGCTCGCGATCAATCTGCCCGAGAACCAGGACAGCATGCTCGCCTCGGCCTCGGGTGGTTCGCTGTTCGCCTACGACGCGCACTACTGCGCGGCCGACCGCCCGGCGGACCCGACCGCGCTGGCGTGCAGCTGGACCTCCTCCGGTATCCGGGTCTTCGACGTGCGCGACCCGGCCGCCATCCGGGAGATCGGCTACTTCAACCCGCCCGCCCGCACCGGCGCGAACAGCGAGCTGTGGAACTCCCCGCACGCGCTCGCCTCGATCATCGGTCCGCCGCTGCTGGCGACGCCGACCGTCGCGCAGGCGATGTTGCAGGGCGCCTTCGATCCCGAACAGGCGCTCAGCGCGCGCACCGGCACCCTGGCCTTCGGTGATCTGTCGACCGACTGGTGCTTCTCGCCGCCGGAATGGCGCGGCAACCAACTGTGGACCACCTGCGCGGACAACGGATTCCTCGCCCTGGAACTGGCCCCCGAGGTCTACACCCCACCCGCGGGGCAGACCTCGACGACCGGATCATGATCGGGCACAGGGGAATCCGGGCGGGCGCGCTGGCCTGCGGTGCGGTGCTGCTGCTCGCGATGGGTGCGGCACTGCGCCCACTGCTGCCCGCGCCCGCCGCGTCGCCGGTGCTCACCGCGACCGAGATCGGTTTCGTCCAGGACATGGTCGCCCACCACAGCCAGGCGCTCGTCCTGGTCCAGCGCCTCGATCGGGGTGTCGATCCCGCGGTCCTCGTGCTGGCCGGACAGATCGCCGACACCCAGCGCACCGAACTGGGCATGCTGCTCGGCTGGCTGCGGCTGGCGGGCGCGCCGGTCGCGGGCGCCGACCCGATGGCCTGGATGCGGCCGCCCGGCGCGCATCGGCACGCCGGTACCGCTGCCGCGCACCACGACTCGGTGATGCCGGGCATGGCGACCGCCGGCGAACTGGACGAACTCGCCGCCGCGACCGGTTCGCGGGCCGAGGTGCTGTTCCTGCGGCTCATGCGGCGCCACCACTACGGCGGCATCGAGATGGCCGCCACCGCCGACGCGCTGCTCGACGGCGGCGAGGTCGAGCGCGCCGCCCGCGACATGATCACCGGCCAGGGTCGCGAGGCCGGACTGCTCGGCCTGCTGCTCGACCGTCGCGCGTGAGCGGACACCCGAAAATCCCTACCCCGATGAAGGTTTGCCGAATGTCGAAGTTCTCCCGCCGTACCCTGCTGACCGGTGCGGCCGCCGCGGGTCTGACCCTGGCCGCCGCGGGCACCGCCGGGGCGCGGCCCGTCGCCGCCCGCAC
>NZ_JBCGFB010000011.1:0-87632 GCF_038752175.1 Nocardia sp. No.11
CGAGAGCGAGCGGGGTTTGGCCGCCAGCTGCTCGCCCAGGCCGACGCGATCGAGCCAGCGCGCGGCACGCTCGTTCGCGGTCCGGCGCGGCGCGCCGCGCGCCCGCAGCCCGAACGCGACATTGTCCAGCGCGCTCATGGTCGCGAACAGCAGGTAGTCCTGGAACACCACACCGACCGCGCGCTGTTCGGCGGGCACGAATCGGCTCGGCGGGATATCCCAGACGTGATCGCCCAGCCGGATGAAACCGTCGTCGAGCGGGGCCAGCCCGGCCAGCGCGCGCAGCGCCGTGGTCTTGCCCGCGCCGTTGGGTCCGAGCAGCGCCACGACCTCCCCGGCAGCGACCTCGAACGCGATGTCGAGGGTGAAGCGCGATCGGCGCACCCGCAGCGCGACATCCAGGGTCACAGTGGTCCTCGCGTCCATCGATCGCGCAGGGCGGCCAGCACGGCCACCGAGACGGCGAGCAGTACCAGGCTGAGCACGATGGCGTCCTCGGGGTCGGTTTCGAGCGCGAGGTAGACCGCCAGCGGCATCGTCGTGGTGGTGCCGGGGAAACTTCCCGCGAAGGTGATCGTGGCACCGAACTCCCCCAGTGCCCTGGCCCAGCACAGCACCGCACCGGCGATCACGCCGGGCATGACCGAAGGCAGCGTCACCCGGCGGAAGGTCAGCCACCGCGACGCGCCCAGCGTCGCGGCGGCTTCCTCGTAGCGCGGGTCGGCCGCCCGCAGCGCGCCTTCGACGGAGATCACCAGGAACGGCATGGCGACGAAGGCCTCCGCGACGATGACACCGGCGGTGGTGAACGGCAGGGAGAACCCGAACCACTCGTAGAGATAGCGCCCGAGGACCCCGCGCCGGCCGAGCACCAGCAGCAGCGCGACACCGCCGACGACCGGCGGCAGCACCAGCGGGACGGTCACCAGGGCCCGGATGATGCCCAGCCCCCGCACCTCACCCCGGGCCAGCAGCCAGGCCAGCGGAATACCGAACACCACGCACACGACGGTCGCCGAGGTGGCGCACACCAGCGACAGCCGCAACGCCTGGCCGACCTCGGCACTCGTCAGCCGCTC
Source organism: Nocardia sp. No.11 (assembly GCF_038752175.1). Taxonomy (NCBI): domain Bacteria; kingdom Bacillati; phylum Actinomycetota; class Actinomycetes; order Mycobacteriales; family Nocardiaceae; genus Nocardia; species Nocardia sp. No.11. The sequence goes on from NZ_JBCGFB010000011.1 coordinate 1,080, forward strand.
GGGCAGGGTGCGCCAGGGCGCGCGCAGGAGCAGCCCGATCATCGGCAGTACCAGGAAGGCCAGCGCGCACACGGCGGGCACGACCAGGATCAGCGGTCGCCGTCCCCGGACCGCCCGTCGTCGCGTCGCCCCGATCACGGCGTGTCGAACCCCGCTCCGGCGAAGACGGCCCGCGCCTGGTCGGACCCGATGAACTCGACGAACGCCGCCGCGGCCGCGGCGTTGGGCGCCTTCGCCAGCGCGGCGATCGGATAGTCGTTGATCGCCGTGGTCGACTCCGGGAAGTCCAGCCCCTGCACCTTGTCGCCGGCGGCCAGCACATCGGTGCGGTACACCAGCGCGGCGTCGACCTCGCCCAGCGTGACCTTGGTCAGCACCGCCTTGACGTCGGCTTCGCGGGTATCGGGCTGCGGGGTGATCCCGGCGGCCTCGAACACCGTCTTCGCCGCCGCACCGCAGGGCACCTGCTCGGCGCACAGGGCGATCTTCTCCTCCGGCTTCGCGAAGTCGGCCAATCCGGTGACCCGGCCCGGGTTGCCCTGCGGCACGGCGATCTCGAGGCGGTTGCGCACGAAGGTCACCGGCTTCGCGGTGACCTCGCCCGCGTCCACCACCTGCTGCATGTTCTTCGGCGCCGCCGAGGCGAACACGTCGACGGGGGCGCCCTGTTTGATCTGCTCGGCCAGCGCGGAGCTGGCGCCGAAACCGAAGACCACCTTCGTCCCGGGATGGGCCGCCTCGAACTGCTTGCCGAGCTCGGTGAACGTCCCGGTCAGCGACGCCGCGGCGAAGACGGTGACCGTGCCGCCCTGCGCCTGGTCGGCGGCGGTGTCGGTGCCGCAGCCGACCGCGGTCAGGGCCACCGCGCCGACCGTCAGTGCCACGCCGATACTGCGCATCATCGTCGACCTCGTCAACTTTCCGGGATTTCTACTACGACATGGGTGGACTTCACCGAGGCGACGGTGATGCTGCCGACGTCGAGCCCGAGCTCGTCGACGGACTCCCGGCTCATCAGCGACACCAGCCGGAACGGTCCCGCCTGGATCTCGACCTGCGCCATCACGGTGTCCTTGACGATGCGGGTGACGATCCCGCGCATCCGGTTGCGGGCCGAGGTGGCGACGGTGGTGCCCGGCGGGGCCGGTTCGCTGTTCTGCTGCAGGAACTCGGCGAGCTCGCGCCCATCGATGCCCTTGCGGCCGCTGTCGAGCTGGATCGCGGTGAGCCTGCCCTGATCGATGTGCCGGCGGACGGTGTCATCACTGACACCCATCAACGCCGCTACTTCGCTGATCCGCAGATTCGACACGAAGGGAGTGTATTCGACGCATCTACGGTGCGCATAGCGGAACTGTTCCGAACTTCCGGAATAATGGGAGTTTCCTCGTCGCGCTAGGGTCGAATCGCGGGGTCGCCCAGACCTCGCCCGGGTTCTCAGCCAACCGACACGAAGAGGCTTGCCATGCATCTCGGCGGTACGACCATTCGGGCCCTCATCGCGGCGGCCGTCGTCGCGGCACCGCTGTGCGCGTTCGCGCCGGTGGCCACGGCCGATCGCGGCTTGCTCGACGACGCGATCACCCTCACCAGCGGTGGTCTGTGCGTCGGGCACATCCATTTCGCGACGGTCTTCGGACCGAACACGCCCTACTTCGGCCTGATCAGCGCCCTGCACGGGATCGGCCCGTGCGCGGTGGAGGTCACCGTCGACTGGCGCAATCTCGACACCGGGGCCACCGGCACCGTGCGGCAACTGGTCGCCGGGACCGGCGGTACCCAGATCTCGTTCGATCCCGGACCGGGGCGGATCACCGGCACGCTCACCACCAACGCACCGCACAAGCCGGGCACCTTCGAATTCGTGCGCACAGCGCAGTAGTGCGGCGCGGCCGGCAGGATCGGCCGCGGCGGACGGGGGTGGTGGCAGCTCAGGCGCGGGTGAGCGCGCCCGCGTACTCCGACCGGGCGAATCTGCCCGCCGGCTGGAACCGGGCGAGCACCTCGGTCGCGGGCACGCCGGTGATCTCCTCGATGTAGGCGCCCGCCTGTTCGACGGTGTCGATCCCGAGGAACGGCTGCGGATGGTGCAGCAGGCCGACCAGCGCGCTCGCGAACCGCGGCTCCACCGCGGCGGCGGCGAAGAACTGCCCGCCGATGTCGGCGAACTCCGGATCGCTGAGGAACAACCGGGTCACCTTGGCGGCGGCATCGCTGCGCGCGGCGAGGAACTCCCCGTAGCGCGCGGCGATCCAGGCCTCGTCGAAGGCGCCGTCGTGGACGGCGGCCGCGGCGACCAGGCGCTGCGCCTGGATCAGCCCGCTCTGCGCGCCCTGCCCGGCGATCGGGTCGTAGGCGACGGAGGTGTCGCCCAGCGAGGCCACCGGGTGCCCGCTCGCGGTCCGGCCGACACCGGCGCGAACCACCGGTCGCACGGCGCCCTCGAGCCACGAGTGCGGATCGTCCTCGATCACCTGGGTGGCCAGGACCTCCGGCAGATCCCAGTCGATGTAGTCGCGGTAGAGCTCGGTGACGATCCGGTGCGCCGACGCGGCCGAATCGGCCGCGCCGAACCGCGCCGCCCAGTCGCTGCCCGGCCGCGCCCAGCCCAGGAACGCCCAGCTCGGACCGGCGTCCTTGTGCAGATAGGGCCCCCACCAGCCCTCGCCCTGATCGGCGAAGATGGAGAACCCGCTGTGGCCGCCGCCCGCCGGACTGCGATGGGCGAACACGCCGGGGTCGTGGCCGAGACCGGTGACGGTGACCGTGAGCAGCGAGCGCTGGGGCGCGTCGTAGACGGTGCGCTCGGGGTCGACGGGAAACAGCTCCGACAGGCCACCGCGACCGGTCGCGACCAGGGTCAGGTCGTGCTGGGCGGCGATCCCGTCGAGGGATTCCGGGGTGACCGGCTCGACGACGAAACGACCACCGCGCTCGCGGAACGCGGTGAGTCGCTCGTCGGCTTTGAGCCTGGTGTCGACCGCGACGCCGACGTAGCCGTCGAACTCGCCGTCGAAGGCGATCAGCTCGTTGCGGTCGGGGTCGGCGATGCGGACGCTGAGTCCGGTGTGGCGGGGCGCCCTGGCGGTGTAGGTGTCCAGACCCAGGGCCAGCTCGGCCTGTTGGGTCACCCCGAATTCCAGGGCGGTGCCGGTGGCGGGAACGTCGTTGCGGAGGGCCTGTTGGTCTCGGTCGCTGTAGAGCGTGACCTCGAAGCCGGCGTCGAGCAGACCTAGCGCCGCGGTGACGCCGGTCTGTCCGGCGCCGACGATCGCGGCCGAACGCGTGGAACGTGAAGCGGGATTCTGCGATGTCATATCGGCTATGGTGCTGGATTCCGTTCCGCCGCAGCAGGGTTGCGATCAGCGGGAATCGATGGCCGCGACGATCGAGCCCGGCCTCGACTCCGGGTCCGGCAGGACGGTCGAATTCCGGCCGCCCACCCGGTAGCTCGCGCCGCGATGGTCGTCCGGGAGCCGGTCGCCCGCGCCGAACAGCGCGTGCCGCAGGGTGCCTGGCTCGTACTCGGCGGCATAGACACCGCGGGCGGTCAGCACCGGAACCACGTACCGCACGATGTCCTCGAACGAGCCGGGGGTGATCGCGTAGGCCAGGTTGAACCCGTCCAGATCGGTCTCGGCGACCCAGTCCTGGAGCTGGTCGGCGACGGTCTGTCCCGACCCGACGAACACCGGGCCCATGCCGCCGATGCCGGCCCAGCGGCCGATGTCGCGCACGGTCCATTCGCGGCCGTCGTCGTCGAACTCCTGGAACGCGGCGACCGCCGACTGGATGGCATTGCTCTGCACGTCGCCGATGGGGTCGTCGAGGTCGTAGCGCGACAGGTCGATCCCCATCCAGCCGGACATGAACACCAGCCCGCCCTCCACGCTCGCGTAGGACAGGTACTCCTCGTGCTTGGCGTGGGCGGCCGCGTCGGTGGCATCGGTGACGATGGTGGCCAGCGCGTAGATCCGGGCCGCGTACCGGTCACGACCCGCCGCCTCGAGCGCGTCCCTGACCCGCGACACCGTCTGGGTGAGTACGCGTTTCGACGGCGCTGCCACGAACACGGCCTCGGCGTTCTCCGCGGCGAAGCGCACGCCGCGCGGGGAGGCGCCCGCCTGGTAGATCACCGGGGTGCGCTGCGGCGAGGGCTCGGACAGATGGATGCCCGGCACGGTGAAATGCCGTCCCCGATGGCCGATGTGGTGCACCTTCGCCGGGTCGACGTAGATGCCACGATCCACATCGCGCACCACCGCGTCGTCTTCCCAGGAGCCCTCCCAGAGCTTGTAGAGCACCTCGAGGTATTCATCGGCCTGGTCGTAGCGGTCGTCGTGGTCGAGCTGATCGTCGGCGCCGAGATTGCGAGCCGCCGAGGGCAGGTAGCCGGTCACGACGTTCCAGCCGACCCGGCCGCCGGTGAGATGATCCAGCGTGGACAGCCGCCGGGCGAACGGGAAGGGGTGCTCGAAGCCGGTGCCCGTGGTGATGCCGAAGCCGAGGTGCTCGGTGACGGCGGCCATCGCCGTCACCAGCAGCAGCGGATCGGCCACCGGCACCTGCGCGCCCTCCCGCAGGGCGGCGAGATCGTTGCCGCCGTAGACGTCGTAGATGCCCAGGACATCGGCGATGAAGATGCCGTCGAAGCGGCCGCGTTCGAGCAGCTGGGCGAGCTCGGTCCAGTAGCTCAGTTCCTTGTAGCGGTGCGACTGGTCGTCGGGGTGGCGCCACAGGCCGGGCGACTGGTGCGCCACACAGTTCATGTCGAAGGCGTTGAACCGGATCCGGCGGGTCATCGGGTGGACCCGTCGGCCGCGACGCGTTCCCCGGCACTCCAGCCGAACGGCAGGTCGGTGCCGTTGAGCAGGTGATCGCCTACCGCTCTGGCCTTCTGGATGGCGGGGTTGTGCACCGAGATGGTGCGCGCGTTGCGCCAGTGCCGGTCCAGGCGCAGCCCTTCGGACACGATGGACGCGCCGCCCACCTCGAACAGCAGGCTGGTCGCGGGCAGCACGGTGTCGATCACCGCGAGCTGGACCTGCGCGGCGGCGAGTTCGACAGCGGTGAGCGCCTTTTCATCGGTCGCGCCCGCGGCGAGGACCTCGTCGAGCAGGTCGGCCACGGCGAGGACGTTCGCGCGCGCGGAGAACGCGGCCGCCGACAGCTGGCCGATCACCTGCTGCACCAGCGGATCGTGGCGGGGCAGGTCGGCGGCGGAATGGGTGTAGCCGCGCGTGCGCCGCGAGACCCATTTCCGCACATCGCTTTCCGCGCGCTGGGCGATGCCTGCGAGCACCGCGAGCTGGACCAGCTGCAGGTAGGAGGTCGCGTAGGTGGGGCCGGGCACGCCGTAGCCGGGGCCGAGGATCTGTTCCTCGGTGACCCGCACCGCCGTGAATTCCGTGGTGCCGCTGGCGGTGAGCCGCTGCCCGAAACCGTCCCAGTCGTCGTGCTGACGTACCCCGCCGGCGTGGGCGCCGACCAGCACACCCACCCGTTCGCCGTCCCGGTCGGCGGCGACGAGGATGTGGTCGGCGTAGAGGGAGCCGGTGCTGTAGAACTTGGTGCCGTCGAGCCGCCAGTGTTCGCCGTCGCGAGTGAGCCGGGTCCGATACCGGTCGACCGCGCCGACCCCGGGCTCGGTGATGGCGTTGCCGACCAGGGTGCCCTCGGTCACCGCGCGCAGCCACCGCTCGCGTGCAGGCCCCGCGGCCGCCAGCAACTGGTCCTCGACGAAGGAGAAGTGCACGCGCAACGCCTGCGGCAGGTTCGATTCGGCGGCGGCGAGGTCGATGAGCAGCCGGAACAGCTGGCGCACGCTCGCGCCGTAGCCGCCGAACTCCACCGGCACCCGCAGCGCGCCGAAGCGCGCCGCGCGCAGGGCGGCGATCTCGGCGTGTGCCAGTTCGCGGTCGGTTTCGCGGGCGACAGCGCCCTCGGCGATGCGATCGAAGAGGGGACGGAAGACGTCGTCCAGTTCGGAATCGGCCACGCGTTTCGTCTCTGTGGAAGTCATTCCCCCACCATGACGCCGCAAGGCCGCATGCTCACCGGTTGCGCGCAGCGGGATCGCAAAGCCCGCGACGGCGTGTTGCGATCAGGCCGAGCCGGGGGCCTGTGGCCCGACAGGGTCTCTGCGACGATGTCGGCATGAGCACCGCCACCCGACCGGGTGTTGTCACGACCGGCACGCTGGTTCTGCTGTCCGCGCTGTACTTCGCGCAGGGTCTGCCGTTCGGCTTCTTCACCCAGGCGCTGCCGGTGGTGCTGCGCGAATCGGGCTATTCGCTGGTGGTGATCAGCGCCTCGGGCGTGCTGTTCCTGCCGTGGGCGCTGAAGTTCCTGTGGGCGCCCTATGTCGACCGGTACGGCACCCGGCGCACCTGGCTGCTGGTGCTGCAACTGTCCGCGGCGGCGGTCGCCATGCTGCTCGCGTGCCTGGACCTGTCGTCGTCGCTGCGGTGGCTGTTCGTCGGCATCGTGGTGGTGAATCTGTTCTCGGCGACGCAGGACGTGGCGACCGACGGGCTCGCCGTGCGTCTGCTGGGTCCGCGCCAGCGCGGGCTGGGCAACGGCATCCAGGTCGGCGCGTATCGCGTCGGCATGATCGTCGGCGGCGGCGCCCTGCTGTGGCTGTTCGCCCTGGCCGGGTGGCGGATGCTGTTCCTGGCCATGGCCGTGCTGATCGTGCTGACCACGGTGCCGGTATGGCTGCTACGCGAACCCGTCGCCGACCGCCCGCCGCCGCGGCATCCGGCGCGCCTGCTCGGTACCTGGTGGACCCGGCTGCGTCGGCCGGGCATTCTCGCCTTCATCGCGCTCATCGGCGCGTTCAAGTTCGGTGACTCGATGGCGTCCGCGCTGACCGGTCCGTTCCTGTCCGACGCGGGGCTCGATCTCGGCCAGATCGCGCTGATCAAGGGAGTGCTGTCCTCGGCGGGCGCGCTCGCCGGAGCCGGCCTCGGCGGCTGGCTCGCCTACCGCTTCGGTCGCAGGCACGCACTGCTCATCGGCGGTGTCACCCAGACCGCCGGCATCGTGCTGTATCTGCTCGCCGCGCACGGGATCGGCGGATTCGAGCTGCTCGTCACCGCGAGCCTGGCCGAGCACGTCTTCGGTGGCGCCGCCACGGTCGCGGTGTTCGCGCTCATGATGGACGCCGCCGACACCGACCACGCGGGCAGCGACTACACGCTGCTCGCCTGCGCCGTCGTCGTCGTCCAGGGTGTGGCGGGCATGGCGGCCGGGGTGGTCGGTGATCTGGCGGGCTATTCGGCCCTGTTCGCGACGAGCCTGGTGCTGTCCGGACTCGGCTGTGCCGCCCTGATTCTCGGGTTGTCGCGCGGGATGGGTCCGGTCGGCGTGCGCCGGGCGCTCGCGGCCGCCGACGCGCCGCATCCGGTCCCGGAACCGGCGGATGCGGAGTCTGCGAGACTGGGACGGTGAGCGATGCCGATGCGGGAACCTATGTCGAACCGGGCGAATTCCGTCGCGACACCAACTACATCACGACGCGGATCACCGCCGACGGCCGCGACGGCTACCCCGTCGAGCCCGGCCGCTACCGGCTCGTCGCGGCCAGGGCCTGCCCGTGGGCCAACCGCACGCTGATCGTGCGCCGGTTGCTCGGCCTCGAACCGGTGCTCTCGCTCGGCCTGTGCGGCCCCACCCACGACAAGCTCAGCTGGACCTTCGACCTGGACCCTGGCGGGGTCGACCCCGTGCTGGGCATCCATCATCTGCGCGACGCGTACCTGGCCCGGTTCCCGGACTATCCGCGCGGCATCACCGTGCCCGCCGTGGTCGACATCCCGACCGGTCAGGTCGCCACCAACGACTACGCCCAGATCACTCTCGACTTCGCCACCGAGTGGACCGCCTATCACCGCCCCGGCGCACCGCAGCTGTATCCGGAACCGCTGCGTGAGCAGATCGACGAGATCAACCTCGACGTCTTCCGCAACGTCAACAACGGCGTCTACCGCTGCGGTTTCGCGGGCGCTCAGGACGCCTACGACGCCGCCTACGTCCGCCTCTTCGACGCCCTGGACCGGCTGACCGAGCGGCTGCGCACCCAGCGCTACCTCGTCGGCGACACCATCACCGAAGCCGACGTGCGCCTGTTCACCACCCTCGCCCGCTTCGACCCCGTCTACCACGGCCATTTCAAGTGCAACCGCAGCAAACTCACCGAGATGCCGGTGCTGTGGGCCTACGCCCGCGACCTGTTCCAGACCTCCGGTTTCGGTGACACCATCGACTTCGGCCAGATCAAGGAGCACTACTACGTCGTGCATCGCGACATCAACCCCACCGGCATCATCCCGGCCGGCCCGGACCTGTCGAACTGGCTGACACCGCACCACCGCGAGGAACTGGGCGGGCGCCCGTTCGGCGACGGCACCCCGCCGCCGCCGCCCCTGCCCGCCGAGCAGGTACCGCCGATCGAGTGAGACCGACTGTCCGCCACCGGGACCGGGGCGAGCGGACAATATCGGCATGCCCGAACTGCTGCCACCCGTGGTGGATGCCGACCGATTCACCGCGACACCCCAACCGACACTTCCCGGGATCGACGGCCTGATCCTGCGCCCGTGGACCGCGGCCGACGCACCGGTCGTGTACCGGGCGTTCCAGGACCCGGCGATCAGCCGCTGGCACGTCCGCAGCGCCGAATCCGTCGGCCAGGTGCGCGAGTGGATCGAGCGCTGGCGTGGCACCTGGTCCACCGGCAACGGGCAGTGGGCCGTCACCGTGGACGGCGAGGTCGCCGGACGAATCGGCTTGCGCCGCACCGACCTCGGCGAAGGCCACACCGAACTCGCCTACTGGACGCTACCCGCCCGGCGGGGCCAGGCTGTCGCACCCCGCGCCGCCCGGGTCCTCACCCGGTGGGCGTTCCACGACATCGGCTTCGACCGCATCCAGCTCACCCACTCGGTCCACAACGCGCCGTCGTGCCGTGTCGCGGCCAAGTGCGGATTCGTTCTGGAAGGCACCCTGCGCGGCGCCGGGCGCCACCGCGACGGCTGCCACGACATGCACCTGCATGCCCGGTTACGCACCGATCGCCCGGGTGGTCGCTGAATCCTCGCCGTCGACGGGCCGTTGCCGGTCGCGGCACGTTCCGACTGCTTGCCTCCCCCTTCTACTGTATACACGAATCCGGGCCCTCATGAGGCGCGGAATTGTGGTCCATAATCGCTCGCGAAATACCGAAACCACCAGGTGAGGAGTAGCGGGGATGGCCTATGTACTGGATTTCGGGGAGATCGATCGCACCCGGATCGCGATCGTCGGCGGCAAGGGCGCGAACCTCGGTGAGCTGGCGCGCATCGAGGGTGTGGACGTGCCGGACGGCTTCTGTGTGACGACCGACGCCTTCGCCCGGGCGCTGGCGGGCGCACCCGCGATCGAGGACCTGCTCGACGAACTGTCGCGCCTGGCGGCCGAGGACCGTGCGGCGATCGCCGCGGTGAGCGCCCGGGTGCGGCACGCGATCGAGGACCTGGTCGTCCCGGAGGACGTCGCGGCCGAGATCCTCGCCGCGCACGCCCGGCTCGGCGTGGACGGCGCCTACGCGGTCCGGTCCAGCGCCACCGCCGAGGACCTGCCGACCGCGTCGTTCGCGGGCCAGCAGGACACCTTCCTCAACATCGTGGGACCTTCGGCGATCCTCGAGCACGTCAGCCGGTGCTGGGCTTCGCTGTTCACCGAGCGCGCCGTCACCTACCGGCTGCGCAACGGGTTCGGCGAGAAGGTGATTCGCATGGCGGTGGTCGTGCAGCGGATGGTGTTCCCGCGTGCCTCGGGCATTCTCGTCACCGCTGATCCGGTCACCTCCGACCGGCGGATCGTCTCCATCGATGCCGGTTTCGGCCTCGGCGAGGCGCTCGTCTCCGGTCTCGTGAACGCCGACATCTACCGGGTCCGCGACGACACCGTCGTCGACCGGACGATCGCCACCAAGAAACTCGCCGTCGAGCCGGCGCCCGCGGGCGGCACACGGGTGCGCGAGATCACCGAGGAGCAGCGCAACGACCCGGTGCTCACCGATGCGGAGGTGCTGCGGCTGGCCCGGCTCGGCCGCCGGATCGAAGCGCATTTCGGCAGTCCGCAGGACATCGAGTGGTGTCTGGACGGCGCGGATCCGCGGATCGTGCAGAGCAGACCGATCACCACCCTGTTCCCGATTCCGGTGGCCGCCGACGGGCAGAACCGCGTCTACGTGTCGGTGGGCCACCAGCAGATGATGACCGATGCGATGAAGCCACTGGGAATCTCGCTGTGGCAGTTGACGAGTCGCGCGCCGATGCGGGACGCGGGCGGTCGCCTGTTCGTCGACGTCACCGAGATGCTCTCCGCGCCGGCGGTCCGCACCGGCCTGATCGACGGGCTCGGCAAGTCCGATCCGCTGATCGGGGACGCGCTACGGTCGGTGGTCGAGCGCGGTGACTTCCTCCGCCCGGCGACCGAGGACGCCGAGGTCCGCGCACCCGCCGGTGTCCCGACGCCCGGTGCGGCGCGCACGCCGATCGAGGCCGACCCCGACCTCGTCGCCGAGCTGGTCGCCGACATCGACTCCTCCATCGCGACGCTGCAGCGCGAGATCCCGAACTACACGGGCCCGGCGCTGATCGATTTCCTCCGCGCCGATATCCAGGAATTGCAGCGGACGGTGTTCGCGCCGCGCAGCCTGCAGGCGATCATGTCGGCGATGGAGGCCACCGAGTGGCTCAACGACCGGCTGTGGGAGTGGCTCGGTGAGAAGAACGCCGCCGACATGCTCCTGCAGTCGGTTCCGGGCAATATGACCTCGGAGATGGGTCTGGCACTGCTCGACGTCGCCGACGCGATCCGTCCGCACCCGGATGTCGTCGCCTACCTGGAGCAGGTCGAGCAGACGGGCCCGGGGCCGGACGGCTTCCTGGTCGAGCTGGCCGACCGGTCCGGGGGTCCCGAGGCCCGTGCCGCGATCGAGGGTTTTCTCGCCCGCTACGGCATGCGCTGCGTCGGCGAGATCGACATCACCCGCCCGCGCTGGAGCGAGAGTCCCACCACGCTCGTGCCCACGATCCTGGGCCATATCGAGAACTTCGGGCCCGGTGCGGGCACGCAGCGCTTCGACGAGGGCCTGCGTGCGGCCGAACAGGCCGAGCATCAGCTCCTGGACCGCGTGCGCGCCCTGCCGGACGGGGCCGCGAAGGCCGAGGAGACCGCGGCGATGATCGACCGCCTGCGCACCTACTCCGGCTATCGGGAGTATCCGAAGTACGGCATGGTGAGCCGCTATTTCGTCTACAAGCAGGCGCTGCTCGGCGAAGCCGGGCGGCTCGTCCGCGACGGCGTCCTGCGCGCGCCGGAGGACATCTTCTACCTCCGGTTCGACGAACTCGGCGAGGTGGTCCGCACCCGCCGGGTGAGTGCCGAACTCATCGACGAGCGCAAGGACGCCTTCCGCGCGTATCAGTCGCTGTCCGCACCTCGGGTGCTCACCTCCGACGGCGAGGCGCTGAGCGGGGCGTACCGGCGCGAGGATCTACCGTCCGGCGCACTGCCCGGCATGGCGGTCTCCGCGGGGATCATCGAAGGTCGCGCGCGCGTCGTGTCCGACATCGGGCAGGCCGACCTCGACCCGGGAGACATCCTGGTGACCGCCTACACCGACCCCAGCTGGACTCCGCTGTTCGTCGCGATCAGGGGCCTGGTGACCGAAGTCGGCGGCCTGATGACCCATGGCGCGGTGATCGCCCGCGAATACGGACTGCCCGCCGTCGTCGGGGTGGAGCATGCCACCTCGCTGATCCGGGACGGGCAGCGGATCCGCGTGAACGGCGCCGACGGTTACGTGGAGATCCTGACCCCGGACGAATGACGGCGACGCCGTGGCCTTCCCGACGGCCCGCTGCGGCGGGCCGCCGGGAACGGGCGGTCTAGACCACATTGGCGCTGATCAGCATGGTCCAGATCGCGCCCTGATCGACGACCTCGACACCGAGCTTCTCCGCCTTGGCCAGCTTGCTGTCACCGACGCCGGCGCCGGTGATGAGCAGGTCGGTGTTGGCCGAGACCGAGGAGGCCGCCGTCGCGCCCGCCTGCTCGCACAGGCGCTGGAAGGTCGGTCGGGCAACCTTCTCCCCCGACCGCGGATCACTGATGGCGCCGGTGATGACGACCGTCTTGCCCGCCAGTGGCGCACCCGCCGCGACGACCGGCGCGAGGTCCTCCTCGCGCACGTCCAGGCTGACACCGGCCGCGCGCAACCGCTCCAGCTCCGGACGTAGGCGGGTAAGGTGCGCGACCAGGGAGGCGGCGACCTTCGGGCCGATGTCCTCCACCGCGACGAGGCGTTCCTCGCCCGCGTCGGCGACCTCCTCCAGGGAGCCGAAACCCGCGCGGGCCAGTCGCGCGGCGGTGCCGTCGGAGGCCATCGGGATGGCCAGGCCGATCAGCGCGCGACGCAAGCCGACCTGGCGGCTCGCGTCGATCGACTCGATCATCCGCGCGGCCGACACCTCGCCGATGCGGTCGAATTCGAGCAGGCGCTCCTGGGTGAGCGTGTAGAAGTCCGACGGGCGTTCCAGGATGCCCGCCTCGGCGAGGCGTTCGATCCACACCTGCCCGATGGCGTCGATGTCGGCCGCCGCGCGCGAGGCCCAGTGGATCAGCCGGCGCACGGTCTGGGCCGGACAGGCCACATTGGTACAGAACAGCTCTCGGCTGTTGCCCTGCTCGGTGACCGGCTGCCCGCAGGACGGGCACGCGGTCGGCGGCACGATCTCGCGCTCCTCGCCGGTGCGCGCGGCCGCGTCGAGCACGCCCGCCACGAACGGGATCACATCGCCCGCGCGGCGCACCAGCACGGTGTCACCGATCTTGATGTCGCGGGCGCGGATCACCTCCTGGTTGGCCAGTGTCGCCTTGGTGACGGTGGTACCGCCGACGAACACCGGCTCCAGCCAGGCGACCGGCACGATCTTGCCGGTCTTGCCCACGTCCCACACGACGTCGGCCAGCAGCGTGGTCTTCTCCTCCGCGGCGAACTTGAACGCGAGCGCGCCGCGCGGCGAGTTCGAGCGGGTTCCGGCCGCCGCGTACGCATCCCGGTCGGCCAGCCGCAGCACGGCCCCATCGATGTCGTAGTCCAGGTCGTTGCGGCCCTGTTCGATTTCGGTGATCGCGGCCTGCGCCTGTGCCGCGTCGGCGCACAGCCGCATCCGCGCGCCTTCCACGCCCAGCGCGTGCAGGCCCGCGCCGAGGTCGTGCGCGGCGTTGTCATCGGAGGTGTCGAGGTCGAAGCCGAAGAACTGCAGGCGACGCTCGGCGACGGTGGCCGGGTCCTTGGCCCGCAATGTGCCCGCCGCCGCATTGCGCGGATTGATCAGGGGTTTGTCCGGGTGCGCCGCGTTGTAGGCGGTGAAGGTCGAGCGCAGCATCACCGCCTCGCCGCGCACCTCCACCCGCCCGGGGAGCTCGATCCGGTCGGGTACACCATCGACCAGCGCGCGGACCAGCATGGTCACATCGTCACCGGTCGTGCCATCGCCCCGGGTCACGGCCCGCACCAACCGGCCGTCCTCGAAGACCAGTGCCAGCGACAAACCGTCGAGCTTCGGCATGACCACCACCGGCTGGCCGGGAAACCGCTGGAAGAACGCTTCGACCTGCTCTGGCTTGGTGGCCTTCTCGAGCGACAGCATCGGCCGCGAGTGCCGCACCGGCGCGTGCAGCACCGCGGGGGCGCCGACCTGGTCGAGCGGATTCGGCTCGGGCGTGAGCTCGGGGTGCGCCGCGATCAGCGCACGCAACTCGTCTTCGATCGTGTCGTACTCGGCATCGGCGACCAGCGGCTCGCCCTGATAGTAGGCGTCGCGCAGCGCCACGATGCGATCGGCGAGTTCTTGGATACGTTCCCCTGTTTCCACAGCACACGACGCTACCGATTCCCACCGACACCTCCGACGAGCAGGGTTGGCGGGGGTGGGCGGCTCACGAAATCCTCACGCTGCGGACGGCAGTATCGGCAGCGATCAGGTTCCGGCCGTGTCCGGTCTCGCCGACCGAGCGCACCCGACACCCGCGGCGGCTCCTCGCGCCCCGCGGAACCGCACCGCCGAGCTGCCCTCGCGGTGCGGATCGCGCCGTGGACGCGACCGCTCCTGATCCGGCGCACCCGCCGACTGTTCCTCCGGCGGGTGCGCCCCCTTCCCACGGCGCGGGCGGTCAGGCCGCGACGGCTCGCCGAATCGCCCGCAGCCGTTCGGTTGTCGGCGGATGGGTGCCGAGCCAGCGGGCACGCGCGGCGAGCAGTGGCGATGCGGGAGTCGACTCGTGCGGCAGCCACCTGCGCAGTGCGCCGTGCAGATCGCGGCCGTACCCGAAGTCGACCGCCATCCGATCGGCGGCGAACTCCCCTCGCCGCGAGCGCGCCGCCGCGCTGAGCGGTTCCAGCACGAGCAGGGTGATCAGGACCGCGACGGTCGGTGCGCCGATGCGCGGCGTCAGCACCGTCGCCGCACCCACCAGGAGCGCGGCCGAGATCGCCGACCGGATCAGCAGGCGGACGACACCGGGACCCCGCGCCGCGCGGACGGGGATCTTGCCGATCGCGCGGACCACGCGGGCCGGGAGCGAGGCCCAGTCGTCGAGCAGCCGCAGCCGCGGATCGAGCAGGAGGTGATGGCCGAGTTCATGGGCGAGCACGGCGGCCAATTGCCGTGGCCGCAGCGACCCGAGCGCCCAGCTCGTCACCGCGACCATCCGAGCGGGGGCGGCGAAGGCGTTCAAGGCGGCCGATTGCTGCACCCACAGCGAATAGGGCCAACCGTCGACGCCGGCCGCGCGGGTGACCTCGGACCAGGCTGACGCGAGCAGGTCCGGCTCCGCGCCGACCGGTGGACGAAATCCGTACGCCGCCGCCGCTTGTGCCCGATTCGGGTGGAACCACGACGCACTCGCCACACCGCAACCGATCACGAACCACAGCGCGAGCACGATCATCGCCGCCCAGTAACCCATACCGACCCCGACCACATACACCAGCACTCCATTGAGCGTCAGGCTCGGCAGCGTCAGCAGAAATCCACCGGCGAATTCGCGAATCCTCCCCACCGGTAGGAGTTTACGGATACTCACCGACAGGTCGGGCGGTGAGCCGAACCACCATCGCTTGCCGCCCGGTAACCGGCGTGCCATGGTGGAAGTGAGCCCGGACCTCGGGCTTCCGGACGAGGGGTGCCGTACCCGGAGTGCGACAAGACGGCCCGAGGAGGGCTGTCATGTCGTGGATTCTGCTGGTCGTGTCCGGATTTCTGGAGGCCGTCTGGGCAACGGCTCTGGGCAAATCGGAAGGCTTCACCCGGCTCGTACCCTCGGTGGTGTTCTTCGCCGCGCTCCTGGCGAGCATGGCGGGATTGGCCGTCGCGATGCGCGAACTTCCCGTGGGCACCGCGTACGCGGTCTGGGTCGGTATCGGTGCGGTCCTCACCGTCGCCTACGCCATGGCCACCGGCGAGGAACCCGTCACGGTGGCCGAGCTCGTCTTCCTGACCATGATCGTGACCGGCGTGGTCGGACTCAAACTCACCCACTGACCACCACGCTCCTTCTTTTCCCTGATGACGTCTCGATCACTCCCGATCCGCGTCGTCGGTCCGCGCACGTCCACCGATCTCCGCTTCTCCGCCGACTCCTCGCAACGCTGCCGCAACGGTGGCGTGGCCTCGATCAGCGCGCGCAATGATGCAGGGGCTGCCATTCTCTCCGCGTTGCGTCCTTGTCGCACAGCACAACCGCTGGCAGAATTGCTCCGAAATTGCCGAGGTCTCGCTCTTCCCTCCCGCTGAAGGGACAGTCCATGCCGCAGACATCGACGACGCGACGAATCGGTCGGGCGACAAAGGCGGGAGAACGGAGGCGGCGTTCGGCCGCACGCGGCAGTGTGTCCGCCGCGATTCTGACGGCACTGGGTGTGGTGTGGCTCGAGGTGCAGAGTGTCGGCGCGGTCGCTCTCGCCGCGACGACGGTGCTGGTCGTTCCCGGCACCGGCACCAGCGACCCGTCGGTGGCCCACAACTTCGAAAGCAATGCCTACCAGAACTTCGTCGCCCCCGGCGCGGATGGCTGTACGGACAACTCCTGTCCCGGTGTCGCCTTCGTTCCCGTCCCGTACGACGCGTCCCTGTGGCCGGTCATCTCGTCGAAGGGTCCCGAGGCATCCTCGGCGAAGTGGAATCCCTCGGTGGCCGACGGTGTGACGACTCTCGGCGCGCTCGCCGCCCGACAGATCGACGCTCCCGCGCACGGCGGCATCGTCGTCTTCGGCTATTCGCAGGGCGCGACGGTCGCCAGTGCGCAGAAAGCCGCCCTGGCCGGCCTGACACCCTCGGACAAGGACCGTCTGGCCTTCGTCCTCATCGCGAACCCGAATCGCCCCAACGGCGGAATCATCGAGCGGCCGGTACGTTTCGGGGAGATCCCGATCGCCGACATCAGTTTCGGACCGCCCACCCCGACCGACACCGGCATCGCGACAACCGATATCGCCATGCAGTACGACGGCATTTCCGACTTCCCGGCCTATCCGCTCAATGTCGTCGCCGTCGCCAATGCCCTGTTGGGCACCCTGCTCATCCACCCCTCCTATCTGCAGCCGAAAGGCGACGGCGCGGGCAGCCACCCCAAGCCGGGCGCGGCGATCTACGGCTACCCCGATCCGGCCGACTACCTCGCACAGCAGAATTGCGACGACCATCCCGCGAACTGCCAGATCCACGGCGACACCACCTACAAGACGATCCCCAGCCCCGAAGGCACCCTGCCCCTGCTGTATCCCCTGCGCGCGGTCGGACACCACCTGAACCGGACCGACGTCACCGAACCCGTCGCCGCCCTCCTGGAACCGGCCCTGCGCGTAGTGATCGAAACCGGATACGACCGCACCGACTACGCGGCCCCCACCCCCTTTGCATGTCGATCAACCCCTCGACCCCAGCAGAACCGACACCCTCCCGGCGGACCTGTCCGTCGCGATCGACCAGGGCATCGCCGCCGCGGCCGCCGAGATCGACAACCCGTCCCACACCCCGGATCGCACCCTGCCGCCCGCGGCGGCCCTGACGAATCTCGACGACCTCCTCCCGCCGAATCCGATATCACCCCTCCTCCACGATTTCCTCACCCCGGCTCCCTAGCCACAACCGCGGCGACCCCGGACCCGGCTAGGGTCGAACGGACCGGCGTACCGCGCGCCGGGAACGACCCGAGCCGAGCGAAAGCACCCGCGCCTGCTATGCGGACGACGTCGCACGGGGCCTCACCGATGCCGGTTTGCGGGTGCTGGCGCACCGTGGAATTCGCAGCGTCTGCGACCTGATCGTCGACGACGAGCGCAAGACCGACCCGCACTTCTTCGCCCGACTCGAACAACTGGAACTCGCGATGTCCTCCCGCGCGCCCTACATCTACACGGCGAGGTTCTTTCACCTGATCGCCACGCCGAATTGAGGCATTGTCCGGCGCGCCCCGAATTGCCCGATGCTCAATACGAAACTAGTAGTTTCGCATGCTGACCTGGTGGCCACACGGAGACCGGGAGGCGGGCGGCCGCGCGAGGAACCCGGCGCCCGACCGTCGGCGGCGATTTGCCTGCCGGCGATAAGTCGGACACGATGTCCAGGTAAAATGTGCGGTGGGCACGGGCGTGGAGGTATGTGATGGTCAGCTGGGACAACGCGGTGCGTAATGTGGGCGCGCTGTTCGGCCCCGGAATCGAGCCGTATGTCCCGACCCCGTCCGAGGTCGTCTACGACCAGCCGCATCGGCTGTTGCGACGCTACCGCCGCACCGGCGCGGGCACCGGCAACCCGATCCTGCTGGTGCCGCCGCTTGCGGTGACGATCTCCTGCTACGACCTGCGACCCGGCCAGAGCCTGGTCGAGTATCTCCTGGACCTGGGCCGCGACGTCTATGTCATCGACTACGGCGAGATCGGCTGGGCCGACCGGAACCTGGGATTCGAGGAATGGGTCGACGACATCGTGCCCACCGCGGTGCACCGGGTCAGCGCGGAGCACGCGCACGCCCCGGTCGACGTGATCGGCTGGTCCTTCGGTGGCACGATCAGCCTGCTCACCGCGGCCGCCGACCCCGGTCTCCCGCTCGCCTCGATCACCGCGGTCGGCACACCGTTCGACCAGCGCCGCAACGGCCCGATGGCGCTGGCGCGCTCGGTCGCCCGGCTGACCTCGGGCCGGCTGGTCACCGAACCCGTGCGACTTCTCGGCGGCATACCGAAACATGCCGTGCGCATGGGTTTCCGGGCCCAGGCGCTCGACCGCGAACTGACCAAACCGTGGTACATCGCCCGCAATGCCGGCGATGTCGAAGCGCTGGCCCGGATGCAGGCCGTCGACCGGTTCATGGACGAGATGCCGGGATATCCCGGCCGGTTCTATCGGCAGGTCTATCGCCGGCTGATCGTGCGCAACGAGATGTGGAAGGGCACAGTGCATCTGAGCCCGGCGCACGCGATCGAGCTGGCCGCGATCACCGTCCCGGTCCTGCTGATCGGTGGCCGCCGCGACAAACTCGCCTCGGCCGCCTCCGTCGCGGCCGGGACCGAAGTGCTCGTCGGCGCGCCGGTGCGCTTCGCCGAGGTCGACGGAAGCCATCTGGGCATCATCGCCGGCCCCGGTGCCCGCGATTCCAGCTGGGCGGCGATCCGCGACTTCCTCGCCGCCGACGTCGCGCACGTCGTCTGACCGGCTGGGTCTTGCTCCGCCGAGTACACCTACGTGCAGCCGCCGAGCCACCACCAACCGCCGGACAGCTCGATTTTCGGACAGATCGGGTCGCCGAATCCGTCGTACGGTCCGGGACCGGGCGCACCGCGAAAGTGCGCGTACCCCGTTGCGCCATCGGGAATTCCGACGTGGTCGGGGACGAACCGCACCGGGTGTCCACCACTGGTGCCGATGACCGCGACTCGGCAATTCGCCGAAACGAGGCACAGGTGGCTCGGTAGCGGGCTCCCGTAATAGTCGTCGGGCCTCGCCGGCACCGACGTCGCCGCCACCGCCGCGAACGCAGGCCGCTCGAGCCAGAATCGGGTGAACACCCCGACCTCCGGCTCCGCGACGAAGAGCGCGGGCCCACCTGTGCCGATCACCGCGAAGACAGCAGTGACCACGACGGGCCACCGCCGCGGGAACCGACGGGCTCGCCCGATCGCGACCGCGAAGACGACGATCACCACGACCCAGACCAGCACCAGTACCGGTAGGGCGAGCAGCCATAGCTGCGTCACCACCCAGCCACGATGCAGGCCGACCATCACTGCCACGAACATCGTCACCGCCGCGCTGATCGGCGGCAGCGCGAACCGGCGCGTCTGCTCGAACACCCTGACAACCTATCCGGCCGAGGTGCGCGACTCGCGCGGAGAATGTGGCGGACCGGCGAGCGTACCGCCGGACCCGGTCCTCCAGCCGGACATCGTGCCCGGCCGGAAGCCCTGGAGTGTCGATCAGGTCAGCGCGGCGCCATGCGGATCGCGCCGTCGAGGCGGATGGTCTCGCCGTTGAGCATCGGGTTCTCCACGATGTGGCGGGCCAGCGCGGCGAACTCGGTGGGCTGACCCAGGCGCGAGGGGTGCGGGACCTGCGCGCCGAGCGACTGCAGCGCCTCCTCGGGCAGCGTCTCGAACAGCGGGGTGCGGAACAGGCCGGGCGCGATGGTGACGACCCGGATCTTGAAGCTCGCCAGGTCACGCGCGACCGGCAGGGTCAGGCCCACGATGCCGCCCTTGGACGCGGAGTAGGCGGCCTGGCCGATCTGGCCGTCGTAGGCGGCGACCGACGCGGTGTTGACGATGACGCCGCGCTCCTCACCGACCGGCTCGGTGGCCGCCATGCGCTCGGCGGCGAGGCGGATCACGTTGAACGTGCCGACGAGGTTGACGTTGATCACCTTGGTGAAATCGGCGAGCGGGAACGCGCCCTTCTTGCCGACCGTCTTGATCGCGTTGCCGATGCCCGCGCAGTTCACGGCGATCCGCAGCGGTGCCAGCGATTCGGCGACGTCGAGGGCCGCAGCGACCGCCGATTCGTCGGTCACGTCCGCCGCCGCGAAGGCCGCGCCCTCGCCCAGCTCCTTGGCGATGGTCGCCCCGTCGGACGACGGCAGGTCGACGATGACGACCTTCGCGCCCTGGGCGTGCAGTTCCCGCACGGTCGCCAAGCCGAGACCCGACGCACCGCCGGTGACGATCGCGGACGCATTGACGAAATCCATACCCGTAACTCCTGTTCGATGAGATGACTCGTGCTCGGCCGCAATATTGACACACTTCGCCAAAACTGGTTGGCTTTCGCCGTGACGCAGCCCGCTCCCCGCCGCCCCGGCCGCCCCTCGGTGCTGGACACCCGGGCCGTGTCCGCGGGTGCGCTGCGCCTGTGGACCGACCGCGGTTTCGCCACCACCAATTGGAACGACCTCGCCGAGGCCACGGGAATCAGCACGCGAACCCTGCTGCGGCACTTCTCTTCCCGCGCCGAGATCGCGTGGCTGGGTGTCGCGCCGGCGACCGACCGCCTGCGCGACGTGCTCACCGGCGCGGCCGAGGACGCGCCGCCCGCGCTCGTCGTCCGGACGGCGATCGTCGAATCCGTGTCGCGCGATCCGCGGATCCACGAGCTGGCACCGGCCTGGCTGCGGTTGATCTCCTCGGAGCCCGAACTCGCCGCGACCGCTCCCCGGATCTACCAGCCCTGGATCGATACGCTGTCGGGCTATCTGGCCCGTCGGCTACCCGGCTCCCCCGCGGCCATCTGCCGGGCACTCGCGACCGCCTATCAGTCCGCCACGTTCGCGGCCCTGATCGAGTGGGCCGAGTCCGGCGCGGGCGCGGACTGCGCCGACTCGGTCGATCGGATGCTGCGGTGGATGGATGCTCATCTGCCGGGGACCGCGTCCGCCCCGGAGTCCTCGTCGCGGATCTCGGCCAGCGCGCCCAGCTGATCGCAGTAGTGCCCGGCCGAGGTCGCCGTCAACGCGGCGCCGATCACCGTCGCGCCCGCGCGGGCCGCGGCCGCGAGCTTCGCCCTTGTCCCCGTGGGGTTTCCGAGCGGATCCAGCGAGCCGGCCGAGAGGACGACCTCGAAGCCGGCGGGCGGCTGCCGACGGGCCAGCAGCGTGCCGATCTCGTCGAAGGTCAGCCCGAACGGGACCCAGCCGTCGGCCAGATCCACCGCGCGCCGCAGCGAGCGCGCCGTGCGACCACCGATCCACAGCGGCACGGACTCCTGAACGGCGTGCGGTTCGACCACCATGTCGGTGAACCGATGATACGGACCTTCGTGGTGCGGGACACGCTGCGACAGCGCCGCGCGCAGGGCGATCAGCGCCGCGTCACCCCGCGCGCCGCGGTCGTCGAACGCGACGTCGAGGAGCTCGAATTCCTCCCGCAGTGAGCCGACACCCAGTCCCAGGATCAACCGTCCGCCGCTCACGACGTCGAGAGTGCCGTACCGCTTGGCGATCTCGAGTGGGTGGTGGTAGCCGAGCACCAGCACCTTCGTGGCCAGCCGGATCCGGTCGGTGCGCGCGGCCAGATACCCGAGGGTGGCCAGGGGATCCCAGTAGGTCGCCCCGCGCACCGCGGCGACCGCGGCCGGAACCGCGACGTGCTCGCTGCAGGTGAGATGGTGGAACCCGAGCCGGTCCGCGGCGACCGCGATCCGCGCGAGGTCGGCAATGCCTGCCGACTCCTCCCACGGGCTGTGCGCGCCCGGCACCCGTGTCACCACCGGGGTATCGATGCCGATCCTCATCCGGTCACCGTCCGGGCACCCGGCGGCGGCAGCAGTTTCCCGGCCCCGGCGCTCGCGGCCAGCAGCAGCTCGGCCCGATCGGTTCCGCTGTGCTTGGCCGCGATCGCCGCGAACTCCTCCACCACGACCACCGGGCCGTTCGCCAGGCTCGCCAGCCCCTGCGCGGCGACCTCGCGAGGTTCGGAGACCCGCAGGCCGGGCCGGTCCCACCGCAGTCCGGCCCTGGCCATCGCGGGCGTGCGGGTCACGCCGAGCACCAGGTGCACCACGTCGACCTCGTGGTCGCGCATTTCCAGCCACAGCCCTTCGGCGAAGGTGCGCAGGAACGCCTTGGCCGCCGCGTAGACGCTGATCTGCGCCGACCCCAGGTATCCGCTGAGCGAACCGACCAGCAGGATGCCACCGCGACGCCGCTCCCGCATGGGAGCGCCGAAGTGTTGCACCAGGGTCAGCTGAGCGGTGATGTTCAGGTCGATGACCGCCCGGAATCGGTCGAGGTCACCGGTCACGAACTCGTGGCCGTAGGTGTTGGCACCCGCGTTGTAGATCAGCAGGCCCACGGTCAGGTCGTCGGTGAGTACCGCGATGCGGTCGAGCGCGTCCGGGGCGAGCAGGTCGACCGACAGCGTGCGCACCTCGACGCCGTGGGCGCGACAGACCTCGGCGGTCGCCAGCAGCGGTTCTTCCTTGCGCGCCAGCAGCACCAGATGCACACCCGCCCGGGCGAGCTGCTCGGCGAACTCAGCGCCGACACCTTCGGACCCGCCCGCGATCACCGCCCAGGGGCCGTACTTGTCGATGTCCATGGGTCTCAGTCCCGCCCCTCGGATCCGGTGACGACGCCACCGAGCAGCTCACGCGCCTCGGGCCTGCCGTCCAGCAACCGGGCCACGCGGCGCCGTACCTGCCAGCGACCGCCGGTCTTCACCAGTTCCCAGCGGTTCGCGGTGATCCGGGCGACATGGAACTGCGCTGTCGTGCCCGGAACCTTCAGCACCAGCTGCGAATGTCCGATGGCCACGGCGCGATCCCCGTCGACCTCGACGTGCGGCAGGCCGATCAGATGCGCCGAGCCGTTGGTGATGAAACCCTGATGCGGCGCGCTGCCGACCATCGCGCGCACCTCGGCGCGCCCGCGCAGCATTCCCGAATCCACGTCGTACTCACCGTCTTCGGACCACAGCGCGGCCGTGCCGTCGGCGGATCCACTGTCCACGGCGGGACCGTAGGCGGCGATCAGCTCCAGGATCTGCCACTTGTCCTCCATCAGCTCCACGCGCCGCAGCAGTGCCGCGAGATCTGCGGGTGCCGGGGTCATGAGTGCCTCCCCGCCGTTGCGGACAGCGCCGCCCGGCGCGCCGCGACGCGTGCCCACACTGCGGGGTCGGTCCGCGGACCGCCCGGGGTGTCGGCGCCGTACCGGCGGATCTGGGCATCGATGTCCAGGGGCGCGGTCAGCGAGGTGCCGGGAGCCAGGGCGTCTTCGACGTGCTCGTCGGGCACCAGCCAGCACACCTCGAACTCGATGCCGTCGGGGTCGCGGGCGTAGAGCGCCTTGGTCGACCCGTGATCGCTCGCCCCGGTCAGCGCGTGCGCGGCAGTCAGGCCGTCGCGCACCGCGGCCAGCTCGGACAACGTATCCACTTCCCACGCAACGTGATAGAGCCCGACCGAGCCCGGCCCCGCCGCGGCGGTCCTGGCCTGGAAGAGCCCGAGATCGTGGTCGTTGGCCGAACCGGGGTGGCGCAGGAACGCGCCGCCGGGAAATCCCTCGGCGAGCCGCTCGAATCCGAGCACATCCTCGTAGAACGCGATACTGCGCGGCAGATCCGCGACGAACAGGACGATGTGGTTGATTCCCCGCATGCCCGGCGACCTCCTGAGATCGATGGTTCTCGACCTCTCACAGTCCCACGGAATCACCCCGGGTCGATACCGGGTGACCGGCGAGTGGGACACGCGCCTGGGAGCTCGGCGCCGCCGGGCACGACCGGCAACGCCGACGCTTCGACCAGCTCACCGCGCGCGGGCAGGCCGAAGCCTGTCGGCGGGTCTCACTTCGGCACCAGGATCCCGGTCAGATCCGCGTCGCGGATCGGTGTGTCCGGGTTCGCCTGCGCCTCGCACATCAGGTTGACGGCGGCGACCGCCAAGTCGACCGCGTTCTGGTCCGCGGCCGTACTCTCCCGGCCCTCTTCTTCGAGCATTTTCGTCACCGTGGTGTGCTTCTTGGCGGAATCCTGGGCGACGTACTCGCTGCACCTCGTGTCACCGCCCTTGTTGACGGCCTTCTCCACTTCGGCGCAGCCCGCTGTCCCGCCCATCATGGCCAGGATCAGCGTTGTCGCCACGATCGTTGCTCGCAAATACATGATCACTCTCGTTCCTGTGGGCGTACCCGAGCCGCTAGAGCCCGACACAGGGGGCATAGCCACAATGGCGAAAGGTAATCAGCCGGTCGGGACCTGCGCCGCGGACGCGCTCCGCCGCGTTGGTCAGGCCCGCCGTCCGAGCGCGGCCGACAGCGCCGCGGCGCCGGTGCGGATCATGTCGACGTATCGCGCGCGATCGGCCTGGCCGACCGCGGAGCGCAGCAGACCGATCTGGACCTCGTAGGGCGCGCCGGCACCGCCGAGCACCGGCGCCGACAGGTAGCCCACGGGCAGCGGCTCCTCGTCCGCGAGGTCGGCTTCCCGGTAGGGACGCGCGGTCAGCCGGGCCAGCTGCCGCAGCACCCGGGCACGGAGTTCCGCCTGGACCACCTCGCCGCCGACCGCGCCGAGCAACTCCGCGAGCACCTCCACCACGCCGGCGTCGTCGGAATCGGGGCGAAAGATCGCACAGCCGTGGGTGGTGACGAACCGCAGCAGCGCCGGCGCGCTCCGCCGCGCCGGGCCGGTCGCCGTCGCCAGCCACGCCCGGCGTTCGGGCTCCCCGCGCCACGGCATCACGGCGGCGCCCGCCGGAAAGGACAGCGGAATGGACTGTCCCACAGCGAGTCCGGGCACGATGCGCGCGCCCGCCGCGTATTCCTTGGCCACCACGGTGAGCCGCCCGTCGGCGATCCGGCTCAGTGTCACACCGCAGTGCGCGGCCGCGGCCAGTTCCCGTAGCGCGGCACTCACCGCCACAGCCGGGATCTCGGGGTCGGCGGGCGCGAGCGCGGCGAGCGCGGGGCCGGGGCCGAACCGACGATCGCGGTCGCGGCGCACCCAGCCCGCCTCGGTCAGCTCGGTCAGCACGGCGGTGATCGTGGCACGCGCCGATGAGAGCGCCGACGCGATCTCCGAGACGGTCAGCGCGCGGTCACTGCGGGTCAGCAGTTCCATCACCTCGATGACCCGACGGGTCGGCGGCGACGCGGATTCCGGCATGACACCCTCTTGTCTGCGGGTACGGCCCGCCCTACACTGCTTCGACTATTCGCCACATATTAGTCGAATATTCGACGCACGAGAGGTGCTCATGATCCTCGACCAATTCCGTCTGAACGACCGGGTAGCCATCGTCACCGGGGCGGGGCGTGGCCTCGGCGCCGCGATCGCGACCGGTTTCGCCGAGGCCGGTGCCGACGTGGTGATCGCCGCGCGCACCGAGGCCGACCTGCGGCGGGTCGCCGACCAGGTCGAGGCGGCCGGTCGGCGCGCGCACGTCGTGGTCGCCGACCTCGCCGACCCGGACGCCGTCACCGCGCTGGCCGACGCCGCGGCCGCGCAGTTCGGCCGACTGGATGTCGTCGTCAACAATGTGGGCGGGGCGCTGCCGAGACCGTTGCTCGACACCTCCCCCGGCGATCTCGCCGAGGCCTTCGCCTTCAATGTCGGGACAGCGCACGCCCTGGTGCGTGCCGCGGTGCCGAGGATGCTCGACACCGCGGGCGGTGGCTCGATCATCAACATCACCTCGACGATGGGCAGACTGCCGGGACGCGCCTTCGCCGCCTACGCCACCGCCAAGGCCGCGCTGGCCCACTACACCCGTAGCGCCGCCATGGATCTCAGCCCCCGCATCCGGGTCAACGCGATCGCGCCCGGCTCGATTCTGACCTCCGCGCTCGACATCGTCGCGGGCAACGAGCAGATGCGCACGGCGATGGAGCAGGCGACGCCCTTGCAGCGCCTCGGCGAGCCCGGCGATATCGCCGCGGCCGCGCTGTTTCTCGCCTCGCCCGCGGGCGCCTTCCTCACCGGGAAGGTGCTCGAGGTCGACGGTGGGCTCATCGCGCCGAATCTGACCATTCCCCTGCCGGATCTGTGAGGACGACACCATGGTTCATCGTGTAGTGCACTGGGGCACCGGCAATGTCGGCAGGCACGCCCTGGCGGGAGTGCTGGCCGATCCCCGGTTCGAGCTGGTCGGTGTGCACGTGTCCGGGCCCGACAAGGCCGGGCGCGACGCCGCCGAACTCGCCGGAACATCCACGCCCACCGGCGTCCTCGCCACCACCGAGCTCGCCGACGTCTTGGCGCTGCGGCCCGACTGCGTGGTCTACACCGCCATGACCGACAACCGGTTGCTGGAGGCGCTCGCGGATCTGCGCGCCCTGCTCGCCGCCGGGATCAATGTGGTGGCCAGCGCCCCGGTGTTCCTCCAGTATCCGTGGCAGGTGCTGCCGACGGACCTGCTGGCGCCGGTGGAACAGGCTGCGGCGCAGGGCGATGCGTCGCTGTTCGTCAACGGCATCGACCCCGGCTTCGCCAACGATCTGCTGCCGCTGGCCCTGCTGGGCACCTGCCGTTACGTCGAGCAGGTGCGCTGTCTCGAGATCGTCGACTACTCCACCTACGACAACCCCGCGGTCATGTTCGACATCATGGGCTTCGGCAAGCCGATGGACGAGACTCCCCTGCTGCTGCAAGCGGGCGTGCTGTCGCTGG
This sequence comes from Nocardia sp. No.11, assembly GCF_038752175.1. Classification (NCBI taxonomy): domain Bacteria; kingdom Bacillati; phylum Actinomycetota; class Actinomycetes; order Mycobacteriales; family Nocardiaceae; genus Nocardia; species Nocardia sp. No.11. The sequence goes on from NZ_JBCGFB010000011.1 coordinate 27,793, forward strand.
CCTGGGGCAGCGTGGTGCGCCAGCTCGCCGCGGGGCTGGCGATCGAACTCGACAGCGTCACCGAACGCTTCGAGCGACTGCCCGCGCCGGAGACCTTCGACATCGACTCGGGCACCATCCCCGCGGGCACGGCCGCGGCCCTGCGGTTCGAGGTCCGCGGCATGGTCGGCGACCGGGTCGTCACCGTGCTCGAGCATGTCACCCGGCTGCGCGCCGACCTCGCCCCCGACTGGCCGCAGCCCGCCCGGGCCGGCGGGTCCTACCGCGTCGAGATCACCGGTGAGCCGAACTACACCTTGGATCTGGCGATGTTCAGCGACCGCGGCGACCACAATCACGCCAGTCTGGTCGGCACGGCGATGCGGGTGGTCAATGCGATTCCGGCCGTCGTCGCCGCACCGCCGGGCATCCGCACCACGCTCGACCTTCCGCTCGTCACCGGGTCCGGTCTGGCCGATCCCGGCCGCAAGCCGTGACAGCACAGTGAAAACGGCCGGCTCGACCTCGGCCGCTCACGTGTCCGCGCTCGGTCCGGCGATGCCGGGCTCGGATCCCCACGACGGTGGGTCCACGATGGTCGGTCGAGTCTCGGCGGGCGGCCAGGTCGTCCAGGCGGCGGCCGCCGCGTGTTCGGCGACGGATTTTCCCCAGTTCCACATCGTTTCGCTCCTCCCCAGAGCTCATCCGCGGGTCTCACCAGGCTATCGGGCAATGATGTGGCGGGCTAATGATTATTCGGCGCGCGTGCCGCACCGGCGAAGCGCCGGACCTGTCCGTAAGCTCCCGGTGTGCGCCTGATCGACCTGACCCAGCCGATCCACACGGGGATGCCCGTGTTTCCCGGCGACCCGGAAGTCCGCCTGGAACCGGCCCTTCGGGTCGCCACCGACGGGGTCAACGTGCTGCGCGTCCACCTCGGATCGCAATCCGGAACCCATGTCGACGCGCCCGCTCATCTCGACGACAGCCTGCCCACGCTCGACGAACTCCCGCTCGAACGCTTCACCGGGCCCGCGTACATCGTCGACGCCGGGTCCGTGCCCGCCCGCGGCGTGATCGGGGTCGAGCTCTTCGATATCGATCCGGTGCCGGGCGCCGTCGTCCTGATCGCCACCGGATGGTCGTCGCGCTGGGGCACCGACGCCTATCTCACCCACCCCTCTCTGGACCCCGCAGCGGCACAGATGCTGGTGGACAAGGGAATCCGCACCGTCGGCATCGACGCACCCAGCATCGATCCGTCCGAGGCCGAAGATCTCGCCCTCCCGGCGCACCGGATCCTGTGCGGCGCGCACGCGGTGATCGCCGAGAACCTCACCGGTCTCGACCGGCTGCTGGCCGCTCAGTCGGCAGGCGCCACCATCGAGGTCTCGCTGTTCCCCCTGCGTCTCAGCGCAGCGGACGGAGCGCCGGTCCGAGCGGTGGCCCGCGTGGGCGGCCGGTAGCCGTCCGGCCTCGGCGGGGGCCATCCGATCTCTGCCCGAACGGTCAGCGGCCGGTGGTGCCGTCGATCAGTTCGCGAAGAATATCGGCGTGGCCCGCGTGCCTGCCGGTCTCCTCGATCATGTGGGTCAGCGCCCAGCGGACGCTGGGAGCGGGTCGCCCGGCCCGCGGCACCGGCGCGCCGAGATCGGTACAGCCGTCGAGGATCTCGTTCGCGCGCTCGACCGCGGCGCGGTAGCGGGCGACGACGGCGTCCACCTTGTCCTCGGCAGCGACGTGGAACGTCGCGGGCCAGTCGGTCACGGTGTCGCCGAGGAACATCGCGCGTTCGACGGAGGTCAGGTGCGCCAGCAGGCCGAGCAGATTCGTGCCCGACGGCACCGCGGGCGTGCGCGCCTGCGCGTCGGGGGCGCCGTCGACTTTCGCGGCGATCGAGGTCTGTAGATAGTCGAGGAACCCGCGCAGGACCTGTTTCTCGTCGCCACCGGTTCGCGGCGGCGGGGTGTCCCTGCGGCGGGTGCGGCGCGGCGTGGGCACAAAGGTCTCCTTTCGTCGCGAGCATCGGCCCGCGCTCTCCCAGTCTCGCCACGCCCACCACGATCTGGCACGCGAAGTTGCGGTTTCGGCAAACCGGCGATCAGCGGCGCCCACCGCGCGCCGCGGGGGGACCGGCAGTCGAGCCGGTGCCCCCGCGGGAGAGAGCAGGTGCGTCAGTTCCGGAAGGCGTCCTTCACCTTCTCGCCGGCGTCCTTCAGGTTGGACTTGGCCTGTTCCCCGCGACCTTCGTTCTCCAGGTCCCGGTCGTCGGTGGCCTTGCCGGCAGCCTCCTTGGCCTTACCCGCCAATTCCTCGGCCTTGTTCTTCGCCTTGTCCGCAAAGCTCATCGCGGCATTCCTTTCAGACGTTCGCTCGGCCACACCGTGACCGTGGGCCGTCTTGGGGACCCACTTGCCGCGATACCCGGGTCTCGTCGCGACAAACACCCGTGCGCCGGGACCTCGTCAGCATCCCTCCAGCGTCGCCCGCGCCGATGCGGCGACCACATCGGCGACGTCGCGCCGAGCGCGGAACGCCTCGAGCTGGCGCCGCGCGCCGTTGCCGCGGCCGGCCAGCGCGTCGATCGCCTCGACGACGAACTCGCGGTCCCCGCTGTCGTCCAGCGCGGTGGCGATGTGGTCGACGAGCCGATGCAGCAACTCCAGATGCGGGACCACCCGGCCCTTCGCCATATCGAGCCCGTTGCCGTCCAGGCCGGAATGCGCGGCGTTCCAGTACGCCGTCCGCAGCACCTCCCCCGACACCGCGAACGCGGGTTCATGGCGCGCGATCGACCGCAGTCCCGAGCTCACGATCCCCCGGATCAACGCCGCCAGCAGCGCGGACTCCGCCGCGGTGGCCGGGACATCGCTGACCCGGACTTCCACGGTCGGGAACGACTCCGAGGGGCGGATGTCCCAGTAGACCATCTTGTTGTCCAGGATGCTGCCGCTGGCCCGCATCATCGCCACGATCGACTCGAAGTCTTCGAGCGAGGCGAAATAGGGCGGTGGGCCTGCGCTGGGCCAGCGTCGCCACAGGATGCTGCGCCAGCTCGCGTAGCCGGTCTCGGCGCCGCGATAGATCGCCGAGTTCGCGGTCGTGGCCAGCAGCACCGGCAGCCAGGGCCGCACGTAGTTACCGACGAGCACCGCGGTCTCGCGGTCGGGCACACCGACATGGACATGGCAACCACACAGCCCCTGCTCGTGGGCGATCATCCCGAACGCGTGCGCGATCCGCTGATAGCGCGGGGTGTCGGTCACCGGGAACCGGTCGGGGACGGTCGGCGGGATCGCCACCGCCAGCAGCCGCGCATCGTGCTCCGCCGCGCACTCGGCGACCCGGCGCCGGGATGTGCGCAACTCCCCCAGCAATTCCCCGATGTCGGAGTGCACCCGGCTGCTGGTTTCGACCTGGCAGCGCGTCAGCTCCAGTTGCAGGTCGATCCCGGCCCGCCGCGCGGTCTCGGCGACCTGGCTGTTCTTCGCGGCCGGGGCGCCGGTGCCGGGGTCGGTCAACAGGAATTCCTCTTCGACGCCGACCGTGAGTACGTCCGCGTGCCTGCCCACCGCCCGCCTCCTTTGCAGGGATTCGACGAGGTACTTCCCACCGCGATCGCGGCACAGTCATCCGTGACGACGTCTCCACAGGCGACACCTTCACCGTAGACCAGGTGGTCGCCGTCGTGAACCCCGGCGAGCCGGTGTCGAGTCACGAACCCGGCGATCCGGCGCAGGTCCGCGCGCTGATCGCCCAGGAATCCGCTCAGGTACCCGGTTCGGGCACGGGCGCGTCGCTGTCCGTTTCGGCGGCCGCCGCCCGCGCTGATCCGGTGGCGGCGTCGATCTGCTCGCCGATGTAGCGAATGACCACGGCGACCATCGCGACGACCGGCACCGCGAGGAACGCGCCGGTGATGCCGTAGAGCGAGCCGCCCGCGGTGACCGCCAGCAGCACGATCACCGCGTGCAGCTCCATGCTGCGGCTCTGCAGGACCGGTTGCAGCACATTGCCTTCCAGCTGCTGCACCGCGATGACGATGCCGAGCACGATCACGGCGGTGGTGAACCCGTTGCCGACCAGCGCGACCAGCACCGCGAGCGCACCGGCGACGAAGGCGCCGACCATCGGTACGAAGCCACCGATGAAGGTGATCACCGACAGCACCAGCGCCAGGGGGACGTCGAGGATGAACAGCGCCGTGCCGATGCAGAGGGCGTCGACCATGCTGACGACCGCCTGAGTCCGGATGAATCCGCCCAGCGTCGCCCACACCCGCTCGAGCACAGCCTCGACATGGCGGCCGCTGCGCTGTCCGAACACCCCGTGCATCCACGGCAGCAGCCGAGGACCGTCCTTGAGGAAGAAGAACACCAGCACCAGCACCAAGAACACGGTGATCAGGAACGATGTCGCGGTGGAGACGCCGGTGAACACGCCGTTGGCGATCTGCGAGCCACTGGACTGCAGGCGCGCCACGATCGCGTCGACCGCGGAATCGAGTTGCTCGTCGCGCAGCCGCAACGGCGGTCCCTGAATCCAGTCACGGACCTGATTGACACCGGCGGTGGACTTGTCGACGAGTTCGGGCGCCTGCTCGGCCACCGACGGCACGATCAGCGCGACGACCCCGGCCACCAACCCGAGGAATCCCAGCAGGGTCGCCGTCGCGGCCAGCGCGGGCGGCCACCGGTGCCTGGTGAGCCAGCGGGTCGGTGGCCACAGGATCGTGGCCACCACGGTCGCCAGCGCGACGGGCAGGATCACCACCCACAGGCGGGCGGCGATCGAACCCAGCACCCACGCGCCCGCCGCGATCGCCACGATGCACAGCGACCACTTCGCCAGCCACAGCAGCCCGCCCCCGATCACGTCCCCGCGATCACGCGGCGACTTTCCGCTCGGTTGCGCCACACTGGGTTCTTTCACCGGCCCGCTCACGCCGTCAGTCTGACACGCGCGCTGTCCTCAGCGCTCCCGCCCGTGCAGGAACCCGACCCGACGCCGGACGACGCCACGGTTCGCCGCCGTCCACTCGACGGTCGGCGGCGCCGTGCCCGGGACCGCGAACCGCGGCCGCGCCATCGTCTGCGGGCGGGCGAACCGCGCAGGCCCTCTTGGCCGTGAATGCGCCCGATGCCCGATTCCCCGGCCCCGCCGAACGGCGGGTACACCGTGGCGGCCAGCCCGCATCGGGTGCCGTCGACAAGGTCGCCTTCACGGCTCGACCGCCACCGGCAAGAAGATCATGGCCGCGGCCGCCGACCCGCGCACGCCGGTGCTGCTGGAGAAACCTTCGGTCCCACGCGCGCCTCACCGAGGCGTTCCCCGCACCTGCTCCGGGGGTGTCGATCGGGTACTCGCCGATCGGCTGTTCGTCACTGCCTGGGGCGCTCACCCGCAGTGGGGACCACCCTGTAGTCCGACAGCGCGAAGGTGCGGGTGCGGCGGCGGTAGCTGGTCACGGTGCCCGGCCAGTTGTTGGTGACGCGCCCGGCCGCGGTGCGGTACCAGCTCGAACAGCGGGTCCACGGTGTCCGTTCCAGCCGTCGCTGCACCCGGACGTCGTATTCCTCGGCCACGTCGGGCCGCACGTCGAGCACCCGCCCGGGATGGCGGGCGATCTGCTGGACGGCCTGCCGGATGTAGCGGGCCTGGGATTCGATCATGTACACGATCGACCCCACGCCGAGATTGGTGTTCGGGCCGTAGACGAGGAACATGTTCGGGAACCCGGGCACGGACATGCCCTGGTAGGCGCGCGCGCCACCGTCCCACGCGTCCTCGAGTTCGCGGCCACCCCGGCCGACGATCCGCATCGGCCACAGGAATTCGGTGCCCTTGAACCCGGTGCCGTAGATGATCACGTCCGCGCCGTGGACGACGCCGTCGGCCGTGCGGATGCCCTCGGGCACGATCTCGCTGATGGCGCTCGTCTCGACGTGCGCGTTCGGCTGGGTGAGCGCCGGAAAGTAGTTGTTGGAGAACAGCCCCCGCTTGCATCCGGCCGGATAGTCGGGCAGCAGCGCGGCCCGCAACGTCGGGTCCGGCACCTGCTTCTCCAGGTGCCGGGTGGCGATGCCGGTCACCAGCGGCCGGATCGCGGGGACATCGACGATGCCCAGCGACAGGAACTCGCACAGTGCCCAGAACGCGAATCGCTCCGCCAGCCGGACCGGGGGCACGCGCGCGAACACGGTGTGATGCCAGGGCCGGTACTCGACATCGGGCTTGGGCAGCACCCACGCGGCCGACCGCTGGAACAGCGTCAGCTGCCGCACCTTCGGCTGGATGGCGGGCACGAATTGGATGGCGCTGGCACCGGTCCCGATCACCGCGACCCGCTTGCCTGCCAGCTCGACGTCGTGATTCCACTCGGCCGAGTGGAACGACTCGCCCTGGAAGTCGTCGATCCCCGGGATCGTCGGCCAGGCCGGGCGGGACAGCTGACCCACCGCGGGAACGAGGACATCGGCGCTGATCGTCGCGCCGTCGGCGGTGCTGACCGTCCAGGTGCCCCTGACATCGTCGAACTCCGCGGCGGTGACCTCGGCGCCGAACCGGATCTTCGCCATCAGCCCCCGCTTCTCGGCCACCCCGCGCAGATACGCCTGGATGTCGGGCTGCTCGGAGAACCGCTTGGGCCAGTCGGTCCTGGGTTCGTAGGAGTAGGAGTACAGCGGCGACGGGATGTCGCACCCGGCGCCCGGGTAGGTGTTCTCCCGCCACACCCCACCGACGTCGGCCGCCCGTTCCAGCAGGGTCACGTCGTCGAACCCGGCCTTCTGCAGCTCCATGGCCATGCCGAGGCCGCCGAAGCCGGTCCCGATGATGACGATCGAGGGGGTGGTGCGCGCGCTCATGCCAGGACTCCTCTGTCGCTGATGCCACCGTCAACGCTACGACCCGCGTGAACACCGAGCACAAACAACGACGGCCAGAGAATCAACACTTTCGGCCATAATGGCCGGATGCGCACCGTCGAAGAGCCGGACATCCGGACCTGGGACTTTCCGCGCGGCATCGCCAGCATCGCGGTGATGGCCGACTTCGCCGCCGAGCACGGTGTCGACGCCGATCGTGTCCTGGCGGGCACCGGCCTCGCCCCGGCGGGCCTGACCTCTCCCGAGCTGCAGGTGCCTGCCGTGACCGAACTCGTCGTCGTGCGCAATCTCGTGCGCGAACTCGCCGACGTGCCCGCGCTGGGCGCGCAGGTCGGCCGCCGCTACCGGCTCTCCACCTTCGGCATCTTCGGCTTCGCCTGCGTCACCAGTCCGACACTGCGCGAAGCGATCTCGCTGGCCCTCCGCTACTATCAGCTGGGCTACGGATTCTGTACCCCCGTCGTCGAATCCGGCGACGACGGCGTGCTGGCCTGGATCCACCACGACCTCGTTCCCGCCGACGTGGCGCGGTTCCTCGTCGAACGCGACGTGGTCGCGATGCATCGGGTGCTGGGTGATCTACTCGGCCACGAACTCACCGTCGCGCGGATCGAGTTCGACTTCGAGGCGGGCGACGGTGCCGACCTCCTGCACGAGATCCTGGGCGTCGCACCGGAATTCGGCCGCGCGCACACGGTCTTCACCCTCGACCCCACGGTCCTGGCCCAGGCACTCCCCCAGGCGAATGCCCAGACCTGGAGCCTGTGCGTGGCGCAGTGCGCCGAGCTCCTGCAACAACGCACCGCGCGCACCGGCATCACCGCAGAGGTGCGCGCACTGATTCTGCCCGGCGGGGATACCGCGCTCATCCCGTCCCCGCCGACCATCGAGGTCGTCGCGCGCGAGTTGGGCACGAGCCCCCGCACGCTCCGACGGCGCCTCACCGCAGCGGGCACCGGCTATCGAGCGCTGGTCGACGAGGTCCGCTGCGCGCTGGCCGAGGAGATGCTCACCGGCACCCCGCTGTCGATCGACGACATCGCCGTGCGCTTGGGCTACGCCGAGGCGACGCCGTTCATCCACGCGTTCAAGCGCTGGACCGGCACCACACCCTCGGCCTACCGGCGCCAGCGCGTCCGCTGAGCGCGAGGCTGTTCACCACGCGGCCCTGCGTGCCGCAATCCACGGACCGGCGAACGCCGGTCAGCCCGCTCGCGTCGCCACGGCGAGGGCGAGTTCGGTACAGAGCGAGGCCAATTCGGCACTCGACTGACGCGGGTCGCGCAGCCAGGCATCGATGAGCTGATTGATCCCGCCGACGACGAACAGCGCTTCCCGGCGCCGGCTCTCCGGCGTCGCGGGGGTGTCGAGGAACTCCGCGCTGTACTGCACCACGAGATCGGTGACGATGCCGACCGAGCGCGCACGCAGTTCCTCGAGGCCGGCGGTGCCGTGGGTGTCACTGGTGAGGATGCGGTGCAGGTGCGGGTCGGCGGCGATGGCGTCGAGATAGGCCGTCAACGCGCGCGCCAGCTTGCGTTTCAGGCCACCCGGCTCGGCCTGACTGGCCTCGACCAGCGTGGCGGCCAGCTCCTCGTGCACCTGCTCGGCGACGGCGAGTACCAGCGCGTCCCTGGTGGCGAACTGCTCGTAGAAGTAGCGCGGCGTCAACCCCGACGCGGCACACACGCGGCGCACGGTGACCTCGGTCAGGCCGACTTCGCCCCACACCTGCCGACCCGCGGCCAGCAGCTTGTCGCGGCGCTCGTCTCGTCGGTTCGCCGCGCTCATCCCCCGATAGGGCCGGACCACCTCCGCACGCGCCATTGACAGCACTTTAGCAGGCGACCTACTTTGGATATCAGTTGTTATCCAGTTTCCGACGCTCAACGAGGAGTGCCGATGCGTACCGTTCCCACCCGACACCCGGACCGACCCCACCGCACCCCGGCGATCGTCGGCGGTTTCGCGGCGTCACTGGGTGTCCGGAGTCCCGACGCGGACCAGTGGCGGCGCCTCGGCGAGGGACTGCTCGTCGGGGACGAACCGATGGATCGGCTGGTCGAGTGGATGGTCACCGCGGGCAGCAAACAGTTGCGCCCGCTGTTCGACCGGGCGCTCACCCACGGCATCGCCGCGGTGCCGGATGCCCCGGAACCCTTGCGCGAGTTCTTCGCCCGGGTCGAGACGGTGCCCACGTGGGTCGATCACGCCAAGCTGGTACGCGGGGCCAAGGTGCTGCTCAGCAGCGGCTCCGACGGCATGTACATCGCACGCGATGTCGCCATGCTGGGCGGCTACCAGTTCTCCGGTTTCAACAAGACCCTGCTGCGTACGGGCGCCCTGGAGAAGGGGTCCAATCAGCGCTGGGCCGAGACGATGCAGTGGGCCATGGACGTGCTGTCCGAGGACGGGTTGTCCCCGCTCGGGCTCGGCTATCGGTCCACGATCCGGGTGCGGCTCATCCACGCGTTCGTGCGTCGCCACGTCACCGCGATGCCGGACTGGCAAACCGAGGATTGGGGCCTGCCGATCAACCAGACCGACATGGCCGCCACGCTGGTCGGCGCCTTCATCGCGCCGGCGATCGGGGCGATGGGGATGGGCGTGCTGCTCACCCCGTCCGAAGCCGACGCCGTCGCACATCTCGTGCGCTACGTCGGCAGCCTGCTCGGCGTCGAGGAGCAGTGGCTGCCGCATTCGTTCCGCGACGGCGTGCGCGTGCTGGTGCACACCCTGTCGGCCTTGGCCGACCCGGACGAGTCGACCCGCCGGCTCGCGATACCGATGTCCCGAGATCCGCTGTCGTGGAACTACGACCGGCTCCCCACCGTCCGCCGACGCCTGGCCTACGCCCAGCACCTGTCGGTCACCGGCACCTTCCTCGGTCGCCACACGATGCGCGCGCTCGGTCTCCCGACAGTGATCATCCCCTGGTACCCGGCGATCCGGATCCCCCCGAACCTCGTCCGCTCGGCCACCCGCGTACTCCCCGGCGGCCTCGACCGTGCGGCCACTCGCGGCGCCCGAGAACAGGACCGATTCATGCGCACCCTGGTCGGGGACCGCCCGGCCATCGGGGCCTCCGCCAGCCGACTCACCCACGCCGCGTAGGAGCGAGCCCGCCCCGACGAATCAGCCCGCGCGGGAGCGGGTTTCGTCGTCGGGGTGGCCGTCGTCGGGCCTGTTCAGGCCGCGGTGGGCACGGATCAGCAGTGCCGCGCGCAGATAACACAGTCCCGTGACGTCGTTGAGGTCGAAGCCGGTCAGCTGGCTGATGCGCTTGAGGCGGTAGTCGACGGTATTGGTGTGGACGAACAATTCGCGCGCGGTATTCGTCCTGCGCAGATTCGACGCGATGTAGACCTCGAGCGTGCGCAGCAATTCCGGGTGCGCTTCGAGGGAATCGACGACCGAGCTCAAATAGTCGCGCGCCGCGCCTTCCCTGGTCAGCTGATATTCGAAGGCCAATTCGTGCGGGCGGTACACCTTGCTGGGCCCACCCAGTCGGTGCACTATCTCGACGAGTTCGTGCACCTGTTCGGCGGCGCGCGGGATGTCGGCCGGCGTCGCGGCTGTCGTCACCGCGCGTACGGGCACCTGGGCCGCGGCGGACAATCCGGCGACCAGGTCGTCGAGGTCCGGTTCGGAGAATTCCACGGTGGGCAGCAGGAGGGTCCCGCCGTCGACGCTGAGCAGTGACAGCACTTTGCCGACGCAGCGGTTGGCCAGCTCGGCCTGTACTCGTCGCAGCTTGCGGCGGGCGACCACATTCGCGTCCAGCGCGGGATCGAATTCCTCGGCGTGCGGCGGCAGCGCCAGGGCGATGACGTGATAGCGGTCGGCGATCTCGATGCCGCATTCCCTGGCCATCGTGGAGGTGCTCTGCCCGCCGAGCAGCGCCGAGGTCAAGGTGTGCACGGCAGTGTGGTGCTCACTGACCACGGAACGCAATTCCCGCACATAAGCCGCCGACACCGCCGAGGTGATGGTGTTCTGCACGTCGGTCAGTCGCCGGGCCACGCCGACGACCGTGGCGTGGTCGTGGTTGGTCACATTCGCGATCACCAGGTCGAACCCGAGCTTGAAACCCTCGTGTACCGCGTTGTGGATCGTGTCGATCGGAATACCCTCCCGCGCCCAGCCCGCGGCCGCGGCCTGAATCCGCTCCAGGCGTCCGGGGAGATCGCGGCCGTCGAGGACACCACCGGTCAGTTCCAGGCACACCCGCGTCACGGTGGTGACATCGCCGTCGAGGACTTCGGTGGGCAGGGTCGCGCACGGGATGACGTTCTCGATGAAATGGCCCACCATCTGGCGGGATATCGCCCGCACATCTTTCAACGGGGTCGATACCGGTCGTCCCGCGGCGGTCAAGAACGGCGTGCGGGATGCTGAGCCAGCCATAACAAATCCTTCCCACCCAGGCAACTGGGCAAGCTCCCAACTTACCGTGAAGTACAAACCACCGCTCCGGCTTCGCTTGTGATCGGCGGTAAGGGAATGCCGAAATGTTCAGGGGTTCCCCCAAAATCCGGCGAGCGCGTCCCACCGTCCGATGGTGGCGGCTCCCGACGGAACCGCGCAATCCCGTTCCTCGCGGACGGTTCCACCACCATCGGCGGCACTCCGGCTAGCGGACTACAAACAGAAGCTCACCTCGAGCGGACCGAGCGGCAGGGGCAGGCACACCTCGACCGACCCCATGACCGGGGCCGGGGCGGCCGCCGTGGCGGTTCCCGCGCCCAGGGCACAGGCGGACAGCGCCAGCACGGCGACGGCGAGCGGACGGGCAGTTCTGGAATTCATACAGTCAACCTCGATTGCGTTCTTTCGACATGCCCCCATCTCGGGGACATCTCGATCAGATCACAGTCAGATCGCGGCGACGGCACTTCATGAAGGTTCTTGACTTTCTCCGTAGAAACTCGGGGAATTGTCATGGATACCTACAAGCGGATCGGATCGGCGGCTACGGAACCCGCAGGATGCGCAGGGCGGCGCGTTCGATACGGTCGGCGATCTTCTCGTAGGACTCGTAGCCCATCCCGGCGCGGACCAGAGCGCCCGCGTAGATCAGTTCGAGCCACTCGACGACCTCCTCGTCGGCGTCGGGGCCGAGTGCGCGCGAGATCCGGCCGCGGATCTCGATGCCGATGCGGGTGCGCAGATGCTCGACATCCGGGTCGCCGCCCAGCAGCGCGCTGGTGACCGCGCCGGACAGTTCCTGCTCGTCGGCCACCAGCAGAGCGATGGTGCGCAGTTCGGCGAGCACGCGGACCGACGGGTCGGGGTCGTCGCTGGCGGGTGAGGGCGAGGCGAGCAGCCGCCGCCAGAAGATCTCGGCCACCAGGTGTTCCTTGGACGAGAAATAGGTGTACGCGGTGGCCGTGCCGACGCCCGCCTCCGCCGCGACCAGCCGGATCGTCATGCCGGAAAAGCCATCTCGGGCCAGCACCCGCAGTGCCGCCTTGGTGAGCCGGTCGACCGTGTCGGCCTGCTTGTCGGTCAACCGCCGCCGGGTCGCCTCGAGGCTGATGGAATTGCTTTCGGACATGCGTCTGGATGCTACTCCGCGGGCGCGGCCCGTCCGCCGACCACGCCCGGGTGTCGGCTCCCGGCTACGTCTTGCGACGTTCCTGCGCGACCACCTTGCCGACGGCGCCGTCGAGTTTGGTCCCGGCGGGCCAGCCCACGTAATGGCAGAGGAACAGCGCGATCTCGCGCAGCTGTTCCTCGGTCAGCTCACCGTTGCGCAGCGCCGCCCCGATCTGGATCTCGGCGATGTCGAGATGGCCCTGCGCGGTGAGCGCGCCGAGCAGCAGCAGCCGCCGTTCCCGCACGGTCAGCGCGGGGCGCGACCAGATCTCGCCGAACAGGTGATCCGCGGTGACCGCGAAGTAGTCACCGGGGCCGTCGGTGAAGTCCCAGCCGTAGACCTCGCTCATCTTGGCCAGGCCACGCTGCCTGAGATCGTCGTCGGTGGTGCTCATGATGTCTCCTTGTCGAGAACGGCCCCGGCGACGCCGAGCCCGTCGGCCAGCCGGGCGATGGCCAGGTGCGCGAGCGGCAGATCGACGCCGAGCCGGTCGCCGAGTTCCAGGGCCAGCGCGAGATCCTTTTCACCGAGATCGCGCACATGGCCCAGGATCGGGAACCAGAAGTCGTCGGGGTCCAGCGGGGCGGTGGTGTCGCGCAGCATGATCGCGCCCGGCCCCCCGGTCACCGCGTCGGAGTGGCGCACCACCTTGCCGAGCGCGGTGAGACTGAGCCCGGCGGCGTCGGCCAGGCGCTGGGCTTCGGTCGCGGCGGTGAACGAGATGAAGTGCAACAGGTTGCGCGCCAACTTCATTCGGGTGCCCGCGCCGACGTCCCCGGCGTGCACGATCAGGTCGGCGAAACAGCCGAACGGCGCCCTGATCCGATCCATGGCGGCCGCGCTGCCGCCGATCATCACGGCCAGGCTGCCGTGGGTGGCCCCCGGCGCGCCACCGCTGACCGGCGCGTCGACGAACTCGACCCCGTGCTGCGCGCAGCGCGTGGCGAGTTCGTCCGCGGTCTGATCACCGATGGTCGAATGCACCGCGACGACGGTGCCGGGAACCGCGGTGCGCAGGATGCCCGCCGGACCGGTGAGCACCTCCCGCACCTGCGCGTCGTCGACGACGGTCACGCAGATGACCCGCGCCTGCGCCGCCAGCGCCGCCGGATCGGCGGCCGCCCGGGCCCCCGCCTCGACGAACGGCACGGTGGCCTCGGCGCGGACGTCACAGACGGTGAGCCCGCCCGGCCAGTCCAGCAGGCGCCGGGCCATCGGCGTGCCCATATTGCCCAGCCCGACGAATCCGACCGGCAGCTCATCCGATGCGGTCGTCATCGGATGATCTGCCCGCCGTCGACGTTCAGGATCTGCCCGGTGACCCAGCTCGCGTCGTCGGACAGCAGATACAGGCAGGCGCCGACCAGGTCCTGCGGTGTGCCCATCCGCCTGATCGGGATGCGGGACACCATGTCCTTCACCAGATTCCCCGGCGTCACGGTCTGCGTGGCCTCGGTGTCGATCGGGCCGGGCGCGATGGCGTTGACCCGGATCTTCGAGCCGCCGAGCTCGGTCGCCAGCTGCTGGGTGAGTCCGTTGATGCCGACCTTGGCCAGCCCGTAGAACCCGGAGTACAGCCAGGCCGCCGTGGAGGATTGATTGACGATGGAACCACCGCCCGCCGCGACCATGGGCTGCCAGACCGCACGCGTCACATTGAGCGCGCCGTCGAAATTCACGCCCATGAACTTCTTGTAGTAGTCCCACGGGACGGTGAGCAGCAGGTCCAGCTTCATCTCGCCGTAGATCGCCGCGTTGTTCACCAGGTGATGGATGGCCCCGAACTCGGCGACGGTGAATTCCGCCAGCGCCGTGGCGGATTCGGGATCGGCCACATCGACCCGGTGGAACGCCGCGGTGCCGCCCTCGGCGACGATCTTCGCCGCGACCTCCGCGCCGCGCTCGGCGTTGAGATCGGCGACGACGACATTGGCGCCCTCGGCGGCGAGCGCGGCGGCGTAGACCGCGCCGATGCCCTGTGCCGCGCCGGTGACGATCGCGGTGCGACCGGTGAAACGTGCCATGGTTGTTCAGCTCCTGTGTAGGGGTCGGTGCGCTCAGGCGGGGGTGGCGACGAGCTTGGTCTCGAGGTATTCCTCGAAGCCCGCGACGCCCATCTCCCGGCCGATGCCGGACTGCTTGTAGCCGCCGAACGGTGCGTCGGCGTGGTACCAGAGCCCGCCGTTGACGCTCAGCGTCCCGGTCCGCACGCCCGCGACCACCCGCTCCACCCGCGCCGGGTCCGTGCCCCAGACCGAGCCCGACAGACCGTAGGGCGAGTCGTTGGCCAGTCGGATCGCGTCGTCGTCTCCGTCGTGCGGGATCACCACGAGCACCGGCCCGAAGATCTCCTCCTGCGCGACGGTCGCGGAATTGCCGAGGCCGGCGATGAGCGTCGGCTCGATGAAGAAACCGCGTTCCTGGTTGGCGGGCCTGCCACCACCCACCACGATCTGTCCGCCCTCGGCCTTCGCGAGCTCGAGATAGCGCTCCACCCGCGCCCGCTGCTGCGCGGAAATCACCGGCCCGCACACGGTCGCGGCGTTCGTCGGGTCTCCCGCCGCCAGCCCCGACAGTGTCGCGGCGGCAGCGGCCACCGCGGCGTCGTAGGCCGCGCGCGGCACCAGCAACCGGGTGGTGAGGGCACAGCCCTGGCCCGCGTGCACGGCGACGGTGAACGCGGTGTAGCTCGCGGCCGCGGCGATATCGGCGTCGTCGAGCACGACCGCCGCCGACTTGCCGCCCAACTCGAGGAAGGTGCGCTTGAGCGTCGCCGAGGCGCCCGCCATCACCGAGCGGCCGGTGCGCGTAGAGCCGGTGAAGGTGATCATGTCGACGCGCGGATCGTCGACCAGCTGCGCGCCGAGGCCGTGATCGGCGGAGGTGACGATATTGAGCACGCCGGCGGGAATGTCGGTGTGTTCGGCGACGAGCGGGCCCAGCACGGCGGCGCACCACGGTGTGTCCGGCGCGGGCTTGAGCACCACGGTATTGCCCGCGGCGAGGGCGGGGCCGATTTTCGCCAGGTTGATCTGGTGCGGGAAGTTCCACGGCGTGATGGCGCCGACGACGCCCACGGCCTCGCGGCGGATCACCCGCCGGGAGGCGACCCCCATCAGGTCCCGCGTGCCCAGATCCGTTTCCCAGGTGTAGTTCTCGGCCAGCTCGGCGGCATAGGTCAGATCGGCGACCGGGCCTTCCAGCTGCGGTCCGCTGGTGAGCATGACCGGGGTGCCGACCTCGGCGATCGTGATCTCGCGCAACTCCTCGAGGTGCTCGCCCAGCACGTCGCGCAGTTGACGCAGGCAGTGGGCGCGGAACGCGGGGTCGCGGGACCACCCGGTCTCGTCGAAAGCGGCGCGGGCCGCGCCGATCGCGGCGTCCATGTCGGCGGCCGAAGCGTCGGCGGCGTGACCGAGCACCTCCTCGGTCGCCGGATTGATCGTCGCGAAGACGCCGGAGCCACCCGGGATCAGCTTGCCGCCGATCAGCAGGGGCGTGCCGCCGGCAGGGACGAGGCCGTTCATGGCAGGTCTCCGATACTTGTCTGGACAGGTGTACGGAATATAGTTCGGATTCCGGAACGGCCGCAAGGGAATGCGCGTCATTCGTCCATACACCCAGCTGTAGTAGCATCCAGACACATGTCCGAACCCGCGCCTACCGGCATCGAAGCAACTCGACGACGCTTGACGGAGAAACAGGCCGACACCGTGGACCGCCTGACCGTGGCCGCGGTCGAGGTGCTGGCCAGGGCGGGCTACTCGGGGACCACCATCCGGCTCGTCGCCGCCGCGGCCGGCGTCGGCACCGCGACCGCGTACACCTACTTCTCCTCCAAGGAACACCTGATCTCAGAGGTGTTCTGGCGACGCCTCATCGCCCTGCCGTACCTGGACGACCAGGACGCCGACCCGACGACGCGGGTAGTCGCCGTGCTGCGCCGGGTCTCGATGCTGGTGGCCGACGAGCCCGCGCTCGCCGGCGCGGTCAGCAGCGCGCTGCTCGGTGACGATCCCGATGTGCGACACCTGCGACTACGCATCGGCAAGGAGATCCGCCACCGGCTCGCGCTGGCCCTGGGCACCAAGGACCCCGAACAACTCGCGGCGCTGGAACTCCTGTATTCCGGCGCGCTGTTACAGGGCGGCATGGGACTGCTCTCCTACGCCGAGGTCGCCGACCTGCTCGAGGTCTGCGCGCGCCGCATGCTGGCCGAACCGACACCGGGCGACTGACAGTTCCTCCTTGTCGCGCGACGGTAACCGTAGTACTGTCCAGACACATGTCCATCTGATGTCTGGACAGTATTCCGGGAAGGATTCCCCATGACGCCGGCCATACCGCGCCGTGTGTCCGGAGGCGACGACGGCCACGGACACCTCACCGAATTCCGTACCGATCCGATCGCGCTGATGCGCCGCGTCCGCGCCGAATGCGGCGATGTCGGGACCTTCGATCTCGCGGGACGCAACGTCGTGCTGCTCTCCGGTGCCGAAGCCAACGAGTTCTTCTTCCGGGCCGCCGACGACGACCTCGATCAGGGCGCGGCCTATCCGTTCATGAAGCCGATCTTCGGGGAGGGCGTCGTCTTCGACGCGCCACCGGAGCGGCGCAAGGAGATGCTGCACAACCAGGCGCTGCGGGCCGACCACATGCGCGGTCACGCCGGCACCATCGCCCGCGAGGTCGACCGGATGATCGCGAGCTGGGACGACGAGGGCGAGATCGACCTGCTCGAATTCTTCGCCGAGCTCACCATCTACACCTCCTCGGCGTGCCTGATCGGACCGAAGTTCCGCGACCAGCTCGACGCGCGCTTCGCGCACCTCTATCACGAGCTCGAGCAGGGCACCGACGCGCTGGCCTACGTCGATCCGTACGCGCCGATCGAGAGTTTCGCCCGGCGCGACGCCGCCAGGGCCGCCCTGGTCGAGCTGGTGCAGGCGATCATGGATCAGCGCGCGGAGAATCCGCCCGCGGGCAAGGGCGACCGCGACATGCTCGACGTTCTCATGTCCGTCACCGACGAGGACGGTGCCCCGAGGTTCCCGGCGACCGAGATCACCGGCATCTTCATCTCGATGATGTTCGCCGGCCACCACACCACCTCCGGCACCGCGGCCTGGACCATCATCGAACTGCTGCGCCATCCCGAGACACTGCGCGCGGTGGTCACCGAGCTCGACGAGCTGTTCGCCGACGGCGCGGAGGTCAGTCACCATGCGCTGCGCCGGATCCCGCGGCTGGAGGCCGCGCTCAAGGAGGCCCTGCGCCTGCACCCGCCGCTGATCGTGCTCATGCGTGTGGCCCGCGGCGAGTTCGAGGTGTGCGGGCACCGGATCGCACCGGGCGACATGGTCGCCGCCACCCCCGCGGTCTCCAACCGGATCCCGGAGGACTTCCCCGACCCGGACGCCTTCGATCCCGGCCGCTACCTCGATCCGCGCCAGGACGACATCGTCAACCGCTGGACCTGGATCCCCTTCGGCGCGGGCAGGCACCGCTGTGTCGGGGCGCCGTTCGCGCTCATGCAGCTCAAGGCGATCTTCTCGATCCTGCTGCGGGACTGGGAGTTCGAACTGGCCCAGCCGTCGTCGACCTATCGCAACGACCATTCGAAGATGGTCGTTCAGCTGCAACAGCCCTGTCGCGTCCGCTACCGTCGCCGGCATCGCTGACCGCCCCGGGCCCACACCGCTGTCGGCATCCAGGAGGAACCGTGTCAGCACCGTCGCTACCCATCGGATTCGATTTCACCGATCCAGCTCTCTGGCAACACCGTAACCCCGTCGAGGAATTCGCCGAACTACGCCGGACCGCGCCCGTGTGGTGGAACGCGCAGACCGACGCGCAGTCGGGCGGGTTCCGCGACGGCGGCTACTGGGTCGTCACCAAACATGAGGACATCAAGGAGATCTCGCGCAATCCCGACCTGTTCTCGTCGCAGCGCAAGGGTTCGGTCATCCGGCTGCCCGGCGAGGTGACGCCCGAGCAGATCGAGCTGACCGGCGCGCTGCTGCTGAACATGGACCCGCCCAAGCACACCAAGATCCGGCGCATCATCGCCAAGGGGTTCACCCCGCGCGCGGTCGAGGGGTTGCGCGCGGCACTGGCCGAGCGGGCGGCCGCCATCGTGCACGAGGCCGCGAAGACCGGTGGCGGTGACTTCGTCGAGCAGGTGGCGTGTGAACTACCGCTGCAGGCCATCGCGGAACTCGTCGGGGTGCCCCAGGAGGACCGCCGCAAGCTGTTCGACTGGTCGAATCAGATGCTCAACTACGACGACCCGGAATACGGTGACGCCACCACCACCGACGCCTCCTCCGCCGCCGCGACGGGCATCCTCGGCTACGCCTGGGACCTGGCCGAGCAGCGCCGGGCCGACCCGCGTGAGGACATCGTGAGCAAGCTCGTGCACGCCGACCTCGACGGTGAGGCGCTCGGCTCCGACGAGTTCGGATTCTTCGTCATCCTGCTCGCGGTGGCAGGCAACGAGACCACCCGCAACGCCATCACCCACGGTATGAAGGCCTTCGTCGACCACCCCGATCAGTGGGAGCTCTACCGGGCGCGCCGCCCGGCCACCGCGCCCGACGAGATCGTCCGGTGGGCGACACCGGTGACGGTGTTCCAGCGCACCGCCACCGCCGACACCGAGCTCGGCGGGCAGCGCATCCGGGCCGGTGACCGGGTCGGATTGTTCTACAGCTCGGCCAATTTCGACGAGGACGCCTTCGCCTCGCCGTTCACCTTCGACATCCTGCGCGACCCCAACCCGCATCTGGGCTTCGGCGGCACCGGCGCCCACTTCTGCGTCGGGGCGAATCTGGCCCGGCTCGAGATCGATCTCGTCTTCGGGGCGATCGGCGAGGTGATGCCGAAACTGACCCAGGTCGCCGAGCCGCAGCGGCTGCGGTCGGGGTGGATCAACGGCATCAAACACTGGCAGGTCGACTACGGGACCGGGGTGCGCTGATGCGGATCGCGTTGCTGTCCTACCGGAGCAAGGCCCACTGCGGCGGCCAGGGGGTCTATGTCCGATATCTCAGCCAGGGGCTCGTCGAGCTGGGGCATCAGGTCGAGGTGTTCTCCGGTCAGCCCTATCCGGAAGACCTCGACCCCCGGGTCCGGCTGACCGAGGTACCGAGCCTGGACCTCTACCGTGACGACGATCCCTTCCGCACGCCGCACCCGCGCGAGATCCGCGACCGGATCGACGTGCTCGAACTCGCCACCATGTGGACGGCCGGGTTCCCGGAACCGCGCACCTTCAGCCTGCGCGCCGCCCGGCTGCTGGCGACCCGCGCAGCGGACTTCGATGTCGTGCACGACAATCAGTGCCTCGGGTACGGACTGCTCGACATCGCCCGCCTGCGGCCGCTGGTGGCGACGATCCATCATCCGATCACCCGTGATCGCGCGGTGGATCTGGCCGCGGCGCCGTGGCGGCGGCGCCCGTTCGTCCGGCGCTGGTACGGATTCCTCGGCATGCAGCAGCGGGTGGCCCGCCGGATTCCGGACCTGATCACGGTGTCGGAATCGTCGGCCGCCGATATCGCCGCCGACTTCGGCGTCGTCCCGGCACAGCTGCGCACGGTCCCCCTCGGCGTGGACACCGCGCTGTTCCGGCCGCGCGAGACGCCCCGAGTCCGTGGCCGGATCGTGGCGGTCGCCAGCGCCGACAAGCCGCTCAAGGGCATCGCGCACCTGCTGCACGCGCTGGCGCGGCTGCGCCATCACCACGAGGTCGAGCTGCGGTTGGTCGCCAAGCTGGAGCCGAACGGGCCCACCGAGAAACTCATCGCCGAACTCGGTCTCGCCGATATCGTCACCCCGGTCAGCGGACTCAGCGACGACCGACTCGCCGCAGTGCTCGCCACGGCCGAGATCGCCTGCATTCCCTCGATGTACGAGGGGTTCTCGCTGCCTGCGGTCGAGGCCATGGCCAGCGGCACGCCCTTGGTCGCCAGCCGGGCCGGTGCGCTGCCCGAGGTGGTCGGCGACTGCGCGGAATTGATCACGCCCGGCGACATCGATGCGCTGACCCGGGTCCTGGGCGAACTGCTCGCCGATCCGGCACGTCGGCGGCGGATGGGCGAGCGGGGTCGTCGGCGTGCCGTCGACCTGTTCAGCTGGGCCGCCGTCGCCGCGCAGACCGTCGCGGTCTACGAGCGCGCGATCGACCGCTTCCACTCCCCCGATTTCGGGCATTCGCAGGAGGATCCATGCTGACCGTCGACTTCGACCGCTTGGGCGTCGGACCCGGTTCCCGGGTGATCGATGTCGGCTGCGGAGCGGGACGGCACGCGTTCCAGGCCTACCGCCGGGGCGCCGACGTCGTGGCCTTCGACCAGAACGCGCAGGATCTGGCGCAGGTGGACGCCATGTTCGAGGCCATGGCCGCGGCGGGCGAGGCACCCGAGTACGCCAAGGCCGAGACCGTGCGTGGTGACGCGCTCGACCTGCCTTACGGCGACGGCGAATTCGACGTGGTCATCGCCTCGGAGATCCTCGAGCACGTCCCGGCCGACGATCGGGCGATCGCCGAGCTCGCCCGCATCGTCACACCCGGTGGCGCGCTGGCGGTCACGGTGCCGCGCTGGCTGCCGGAACGCCTCTGCTGGGCGCTCTCGGACGAGTATCACGCCAACGAGGGCGGCCACGTGCGGATCTACCGAGCCGACGAGCTCCGCGACAAGGTCACCGCGCACGGACTGCGCTGTGTCCACCGGGAATTCGCGCACGCGCTGCATTCGCCCTACTGGTGGCTCAAATGCGCGGTGGGCGTGCGCGACGACGACAATCCGCTGGTGCGCGCGTATCACCGCCTGCTGGTGTGGGACATGATGTCGGCGCCCACGCTGACCCGCACGGCCGAACGCCTACTGAACCCGCTCGTCGGCAAGTCCGTCGCCCTCTATTTCACGAAGCCGGCGGTGCGGCGATGACGGCGGTCCTGCCGGCCGTCGCGGGCGTCGTCTCGGCGCGCGAGCTGCGGCGCACCGCCGAGACCATCGCCGCCGCACAGGAACCCGACGGGGCGATCCCCTGGTTCACCGGCGGTCACACCGATCCGTGGGACCACGTCGAATCCGCGATGGCGCTGACCGTGGCCGGATTGTGGGACCAGGCCCGCGAGGCCTACATCTGGTCGGCCAAGACCCAGCGCACGGACGGGTCGTGGCCGATGCAGACGCGCGGTGGGGTCGTCGAGAACCACGATGCCGACGCCAACTTCTGTGCCTATCTCGCCACCGGTGTCCTGCACGCGCTGACCGTCACCGGTGACGCGGGCTTCGCCGCCGAGCTGTGGCCGACGGTCCGAGCGGGCATCGACTTCGTGCTCGGTCTGCAGCAGGGCGCCCACGGCGAGATCCATTGGTCGGCAAACGAATCGGGCACCTCCGGCGAGGCACTGCTGACCGGGTGCTCGAGCATCTATCACAGCCTGGGCTGTGCGGTGACCCTCGCCGAGCGTCTGGGTGATCCCCGCCCGGACTGGGTCCGCGCGCGCCGCAGGCTCGGCCGAGCCCTGCGCGACCATCCGGAAGTCTTCCTGGACAAGAGCCGCTACTCGATGGATTGGTACTACCCGATTCTCGGTGGCGCGCTGCGCGGTCCGGCCGCCCGGGCCCGGATCGCGCGGCACTGGGACGAATTCGTGGTCGCCGACCTCGGCATCCGCTGCGTCGCCGACGCGCCGTGGGTGACCGGTGCGGAGACCTGCGAACTGGTCCTCGCCCTCGACGCCGACGGCGACACCGCCACCGCCGCCACGCTGTTCACCGCGATGCAGCACCTGCGTGATCTCGACGGGTCCTACTGGACCGGTCTGGTGTTCACCGACGGTAAGCGCTGGCCGGAGGAACGCACCACCTGGACCGCGGCCGCCGTCGTGCTCGCCGCCGACGCCCTGAGCCGCACCACCGCCGCCAACGGCCTCTTCCGCGACGCCGTCGACTGCTGAGGCGAGCTCAGCCGCAGGCGGCGATCCGCTGGAGGATGCGCAGCGAGCCGGTCACCGAGAGCTCGCGGAACTTGCCGCTGTCGAGGGCCCGGCGGTAGATACCGAACGGGGCCTGCCCACCGTCGGCGGGGTCGGGGAAGACGTCGTGGATCGCCAGCAGTCCACCGCCCGCGACCCAGTGCACCCAGTTGTCGTAATCGCGCTGGGCGGCTTCCTCGGTGTGGCCGCCGTCGATGAAGAGCATGCTGAGCGGGGTCCGCCAGATGCGGGCGGCCGCGGCGGAGGATCCGATGATCGCTATGACGGTGTCGGTCAGGCCGGCCCGAATCATGGTGCGCCGGAAGGCCGTCACGGTATCGAAGACGCCCGTCTCGGGGTCGACCAAACCGGTGTCGTGATACTCCCAGCCCGGCTGGTGCTCCTCCGAGCCCCGATGATGATCGACGGTGAAGACGGTCGCGCCGGTCTCGCGTGCCGCGGCGCCGAGATAGACCGCCGACTTGCCACAGTAGGTGCCGATTTCGAGAATGGTTCCCGTGCCCGCGTAGTCGCGGGCGGCGGTGTACAGCGCGCGCCCTTCGTCCGCCGGCATGAATCCGGTGGCCTGCTCGGCGAGCGCGAACAGCGCACCGGCCTCGGCGGAGAGCTCGTCTACGGGTCCCATGACTCACGCTAACACAGCGATTGGAATAGACTCCGGACTACTGTCCAGCAGATCGCCGGGCGGTGACCGGCACAGGAGAAACCGTGATGAAGACTCGCCTCAACTGCCCCTGCGGTACCCAGATCAACGCCGACAACGAGGACGACCTGGTCGCCCGGACGCAGGCGCATCTGGCCGAAAATCATCCCGACCACGACTACACGCGCGACGAGATCCTCTTCATCGCCTACTGACCGCGCTACTTCTTCGGCAAGCTGTTCTGCAACCCGCCCACTTCGGTGATCGTCCAGCCCGCGTTGCGGTCGATGGTCAGCGAGTAGGTGACGGTGGCGGCCGCGCCACCGGGATTCTGGGCGCTCGTGGAGACGACCGTGAAATAGGCGTTGACCTTGTAGATCCCCCCGGACTCCGAGACGACCGTCGCCGAGAGCGGAGTCGCGGTGGAGGTCCATTGCAGCGGCAGCAGGATCTGTTCGAGCTGCGGTGCGGTGGCGTCGAACTTCGCCGTCAGCTGCGGCGCGGTGCCCGCGCGCAACCGGCCGAACCACGCCGTGACGTCGCGGTAGTCGATCGTCGACGCGCCGACACCGTAGTCGATCGCGATGCGCTCGGCGTGCCGCTCGTCGGCCGCGCGGGCGTCGCGGTCGGCGAGCGTGGACCGGGCCGAGAAGTACAGCACGGCGAAGGTGATCGTCGCGACGGTGAGTCCGCCGATCGCGACGGCCACCAGGATGCTGGACAGCCGCAGCGATACCGTCCGCGGCGCCTGCCGACCGCTGTCGGTGGTGGTGGGTTCCGCTGTCGCTGTGCTCATGCGCTGTCCTTCGTCGCTATTTGACGGCGATGCGGAAGTGCACCGTGCCGTCGGGGCCCACACTCTGCAGGGCCTGGTCGATCAGGGTGCTGACGTCGATCGCGGGGGCGCGGTGCACGGCGTCGGTCACCACCGGGTCGAGCACCTGACCCAAGGGTTCGATGCTCGGCCCGATCTCGGTGATCAGCTCCGTGAGACGGGCCAGGAACGGGACGAGCCCGTCCCGGTGACGTAGTCGTCCAGCGGACGGCTTTCCACGAGCGCCGAGCCCGATTCGACGATCGCGCTCAGGGTGACGCCGAACTCGCCGAACTTCGGGCCCGCGGCGCCCAACGACGGTCCCAGCCAGGCCATGTCGCCGCCGAGAGCCTGGATGTCGGCGAACAGCCCCCGGATCGCGTCGGTGCGGCTGAGCAGTGTCGCGGCGAGCAGATTCGAGGATCGGTGCAGCGTCTGCCGCGCCGCGTCGGTGCCCGCGAGCGCGCGGTCGAAGGTGTCCACCAGGCGCGCGATCACTTCGGGCCGAATCTGTGCGAGCAGGTCGACCAGCTTCGCGGACAGGGCGGTGACGGTCATCGGCAGGTGGATCCGATCGGTCGGGATCACCTGTCCGTCCTCGAGATACGGCCCGGCACCGGAGTCCGGCGCGAATACCAGATAGGGCTCCCCGAGCGCCGACAACTGCTCGATCCGGACCGTGCTCGACAGCGGAATCCGCCGGCTGCTGTCGATCCGCAACGCCACCCGCACACCACTGGCCTGCTTGCGCACCGCTTCGACCCGGCCCACTCGAACGCCCGCGAGCAGCACCGGCGCGTTCGGCACCAACCCGCCCGCGCTGTCGAGGGTCATCTCGGCGGTGAGGAAGTCCCGTCGCGGGTCGAAGCCGAGCACGCCGAACGACATGTAGGCGACGCCGAGGATAAGCACCGCCGCGATAGCCGACAGTGATACCACCGCACGCAGATTCATCGCACCGCCCCGATCATCCGCAGGGTGTCGACGATGCGGCCGGTGCGATCGCCCGAGGTGAGGCCGGGCGCCCCGGTGACGCCGACGTCGACCAGGTCCACCTTCGGGCCGCGGGTCGCGAACGGCACGAGCTCGGTATTGATCAGATCGATGAGGGTCTGCATGTTCGACGGCGACGCGGTGTCGAGGGGGCTGCCGCCGAACAGCACGGGCACCACGGCCCGGGTGGTGTCGTCGAGCGAGGACAGCAGCGGGCCGAGCCACTGCGCGCTCGGCGCGACCGGGCCGAGCGCGGTGAGCACGAAGATGACGCCGATCTGGGCGTTGACGGCGTCGGTGGTGTGGTCGACGCCGTAGGGGGTGAGCAGTTCGCCGAGCATCGGCAGGTTCTGTCGCAGGCCGTCCTCGACCGTCGCTTCCATCCCGTCGAGCAGGGCGTCGACCGAGTCGAGGTGCGCGCCCAGATCCGACAGGTCGGCGCCGAGCACCCCGGCGATCCGGGCGGTGTCGCGCGGATCCTCGGGCAGCAGCCCGTTCGCGGTGCGCAGGATGCTCTGGAAGTCGGTGACCGCGCCGCTGCCGAGGAACGTCGACAGACCGGCCAGGATGTCCTCGATCGGTGGGGCCTGAGTGGTGTCGGCCAGGGGGATGGTCGCGCCGTCGGTCAGCGTGCCCGCGGTGTCGCCGCCCGGCTCGCCCAGCGCGATATGGACGTCGCCGAGCGGTGTCTCCTGGCGCAGCACGGCGGTCGTGCCCACCGGCAGCCGGACCGACTGCCGGATCTCGACATCGGCCACCGCGTACCCCGGCCGCGCCGCCATCTCCGGGGTGGCGGCCACCGGGTCGACCAGGGCGACCCCCGTCAGCCTGCCCACCCGCACGCCCGCCGCGATCACCTCGGCGCCCTGCGGCAGATTCAGCACGTCGGCGAACTCGATCCGCAGGCGATAGGTCGGGCCGCCGACGCCGGTGCCGGGCACCGGCAGGTCGGCGGGCTGAAAGCCACATCCGCTGCCCGCCAGCGTCATTCCCGCGACCAACAGAACGCCGAGGGCCCGGCGCCGGATGCGTGTCATCGTGTACTCACCCCCGCGAGTAGGACCGGCAGTGCCGGAATCGTCACCACACCCTCGGCCGAGGTCTGACAACCCTGCCCGGTGACGGCCTGCACCGCCGCGCAGATCCGCGCCGAGTCCGGCGGGGCCGGTGCGAGTTTCGGTGGCGCGTAGCCGATGGTCAGCTGTCCGCTCACCGGATCGACCGCACCGGCGAATCCGCCGGCCAGCACGGGAGTCCGCGCGATCACCTCGGCGAGCGAGGAGACACCCGCCGCGATCATGCGCGACAGCTCGGGGACGGAGTCCAGCGCGCGCAGCGCGGGCGAACCGAACATCATGACGACGTCGTTGAGCTGGGGCAAGAGCTCGGCCAGCGTGTCGACGATCTGGATGATCGGTGGGAACGCGATGGTGACGATGTCGTCGAAGGTTTGCGGCAGCCCCGACACCGTGGTCTCCACCTGCGCCCAGCCGTGGCGTGCCCGCTGGGCGAGCGCGCTGAGGGCGTCGAGCAGCTGTCCGAGGTGCCCGATGGCCGCGTCCGGTGCCGACAGCGCCCGGCTCAGCGCGAGGATCAGGTCGTTGAGCTGGTCGCCCGTGCCGGTGGTGGCGCGATCGAGCGCGTCGAGTCCGGCGCCGACAGCGGTGCGTTGGGCGGGATCACCCGAACCGTTGAGTTGATCGGCGAGGCCGGCCAGGGCGTCGAAGGTCTGCGAGAGGCTCTTGGGTGTCAGGGTTTTCGTGATGCACGCGCCGCCCGAGGCCAGGCCGGGTCCGGCCGGTTCGTCGCCGATGAGGGCGAGCCGCCGATCGGCGATCAGGGTGTCGCTGACCGTCACCGCCCCCACGTCGGCCGGGAGTGTGCGATCGGCGCGCACGGTGAACTCGACCCGCGCCGACACGCCGACGACGCTGATCCCGGTGACGCGACCGACGGGCACGCCAAGGACGGTCACCGCGCTGCCCTCGTAGAGCCCGATGCTGTCGGGCAGGTCGGCGCAGTAGGCGCGCATCGGCGGATGCGGTGTGCTCAGCCGCAGACCGAGCGCCCCCGCCAGCACCACGACGACCACGACCGCGGCCGACATCAGCCCCCGTGACCCCAGGATCGACTTCGTCAACACGCGCCTCCTGGCAGCGGAATGCACAGCGCGGGAACCGGAAGGGTGGCCGTGGACTGGTCGATGGTGATCCCGCCGCCCGCGGGCAGCAGCGGTGCCAGCCGGTGCTGGAGCGCGCGCACGGCATCCAGCAGCGCGCCGAGCCGGGCGCCGAGCTGCTCGAGCGGGGGAATCGCGTCCGCCAGCGGTTGGACGCGCTGCTTCAGCGAGGCGTCCCACGCCCGCCCCAGCGGCGTCACGTCGTGCAACACCACGGCGAGATCGCGCAGGGATTGCGCCACCTGCACCTTGTTGGTCTGGATGATCTGCTCGAGCGTGCCCAAGGTGATCAGCAGCCGCGCCAGCACCCCGGCATTCGTGTCGAGCGCGGACAGATACTCGTCGGCGATGGCCAGGGTGCGGGAGATGTCGGCATTCTGTTCGTCGAGGATCTCGACCACGTCGCCGGCCGCGCGCACCGCCGCGCGCACGGCCTCCGGACTCTGTTCGATCGCGGTCGACAGTGCCGCGAGATCCCGCCGGACGAGGCCGCCGTCGATCCGGCGGACGGGCCGGATCGCATCCTGGAAGGCCTGGGTCAGGTTGTAGGGCACGATGACTCGCTCCCGGGGGATGGCGGCCGCCCCGAGCGGCCGGGTTCCGGCGGGCAGGACGGCGACGTAATAGCCGCCGACGAAGGTCAGCATCCGGATGTCGAGGGTCGTCTGGTCGCCGAGGAAGGCGTCCGCGCGGACGGTGAACTCCATCCGGACCCGGTCGGTGAGCAGCGTCAGCGACCTGACCTTGCCGACCGGGATGCCGGCCAGGCGCACATCGTCGCCCGGCCGGACCGAACCCGCCTGGGCGAGCTCG
This sequence comes from Nocardia sp. No.11, assembly GCF_038752175.1. Taxonomy (NCBI): domain Bacteria; kingdom Bacillati; phylum Actinomycetota; class Actinomycetes; order Mycobacteriales; family Nocardiaceae; genus Nocardia; species Nocardia sp. No.11. Next base: position 55,709 of record NZ_JBCGFB010000011.1, read on the forward strand.
GCCGCATAGGTCCGCTCGGGCGAGGTTCCGGTGACATACACCGCGCCGATCGCGATCAGCAGGAGCACGGCCGCGCAGAGTCCCGCGATCCCCCACCGCAGATCCGCGGCCTGCGGGTCACGAGCCCACCGCCGAACACGGTGCCCGCGCGACACTATCGATGACACAGCACGACTCCCTGTCCGGTCAGCAGTACGCGCAGCGGTTCCGGTGCCTCGGTCGCACCGTGGGTGCAGACCAGGTCGGGCCCGGTCGCCGGAACGGCCTGCGCCATGGCCTGGATCAGCCCGGGCAGGTTCTCGAACGCGGCCACCGCGTCGGCCGGGTCGGCGAACGCGCGCTGGAGGGCGGCGTCGAGATCGCGGTCGCGTTCTCCGGTGACGCCGAGCACGGTGAGCATGCTGCGCAGCGGCTGGAGCACCACCGGGATTCCCGCGGCGAAATCGACCAGTCCGGGCAGCTTCTCGGTGATGGTGACGAAGAGGTTGGTCAGATTGGTCAGCAGCCGCATCGCGTTGCCCGACTTTCCGCCCAGGTGATCGGCGACCTGCGCGAGATTGGCGGCCAGTGTCGACAGGACGGCCTGCCGATCGGAGGCGTAGCGGCTCAGCGTGTCGATGGCGCCCAGCGCTGGGCCGATGCCCGAGCCGTCGCCCTGGATCACGGCGAGAATGCTGGTCGCGAACCGGTTCAGGTCCTCGGGCGACAGCTGCGCCAGGACGGGTTGCAAACCCTTGAACAGTCGGGTGATGTCGAAGTCGGGCACCGTCTCCGCGGTCCCGAAGACCGCGGCCGGGTCGCGCGGACGGCCGGGTGAGTCGGGCGGCCGGAGCTCCAGGTACCGGAATCCGGTGAGATTCTGGTAGCGGATCGCGATCGTGGTGCCGGTGGCCGGCGCGCGGTCCCGGACCACCGTGAAACGCACCCGCGCCAGCGCGCCGTCGAGTTCGACCTCACCCACCTTGCCGATCTGCACGCCGTGCAGGCGCACGTCGTCGCCGCGGCGCAGGCCGGTCGCATCGGTGAACAGCGCTGGGTAGGTATAGGTTTCGCCGTCGACCGGGCGTTCGATCACCCGCAGCACACCGACGAGCACGAGGGCCATCGCGGCCGTCGCCGAGAGCACCCGCAGGAGCAGGGACCGGGTGCTCATCAGCGACCACCCTCAGGCAGCAGGGCGGCCAGCGGCCCGGCCAGCCCCGGCACCACGTCGAGGTCGACGGCGGCGCGCAACACGGGGCCCTGCGGGGTGTCGACGAAGGCGGAGTCCAGCCGCTCGAGCAGTTCGCTCAGCTGCCGCCCGGACCGTTCCGGCGCGCTGATCGAGCCGGACAGCTGATCGAGGACGAGGCTCGTCATGGGTAGCAGGCCGCCGAAGTAGTGCCGCGAGGTACCGAGCAACGCGGTGACGGTCGGCAACAGCTGGTACTGGATATCGGAGAACATCCGGCCGAACTTCGCGAGATGTTCAGGGGTGCTCAGGTATTCGTTGGTGTAGTCGGCGTAGAGCAGGGTCAGGCTACCGGTCAGCATCGGTGGGAGACCGGACAGCGCCGACCCGAACTGGTCGAACAGCATCGACGGTGGCAGCCGCTGGGTTTCGGCGAACGAGCGCGCGGTCGCGCCGATGGCTTCGAGGAGGGGACCGAAGGCAGCGAGGTCGCGGGAGATCGTGGCGAGCAGATCGGCGAGCCGGGGCGTCAGCACCTCGTCGGTGAGCGCGCCGGTGGAGGTCAGCAGGGCCGAGAGGGTGGCGTCGCGCACCCGGTCGGCGGCGCCGACGGTCAGGTCGACGGTCGACCCCTCGGTCAGGGCGACACCGCCGGCGCCGGAGTGGAGTTCGAGGGCGCTGATGCCGAAGAGATTGCCCGGGGCATAGTCCACACTCAGCGTGTTCGTCAGCCCGAACAGCTGAGAGCCGTTCAGCATCAGGCTGATTCGCTGTATCCCCCGGCCCGCCGAGTCGATCGTCCCGACCGACCCGACCCGCACGCCGTCGAGCCGGACCTCGGTCCCAGGACCGACACCGGCACCTACCTGCTCGACCAGCAACTCGACCCGGATCTCCCCGTCGGGCCGGTCCTCGGGCAGTACCCGCCACGCGAGCAGAGCGAGCAACGCGACGATGACGGCGACCGCACCGAGAGCGCGGGCACGGCGAGGTCCGACCTCGGTTCCCGGCAAGGCGTAGGCAGGCATGGCATCACCCGGTGAAGGTCACGGGAGACTGGAATCCCCACAGCACGATCGTGGCGACCATGTCGAGGGCGATGATCGCCACCAGGCTGGCGCGGATCGCCCGACCGGAGCCGATGCCGACACCCTCCGGACCGCCGGTGGCGAAATAGCCCTGGTAGCAGTGGATCAGGACGACAGCCACCGCGAACACCATCACCTTCACGGTCGCGGCGACGACGTCCCAGCCCACCACGAATTGGTCGAAGTAGTGGTCGTAGGTCCCCGAGGGGGTGCCGTGGATCGTGGTGACGATCAGCGCGCAGGAGGCGTAGCTCAGGATCAGCGCGACCACGAACGCCGGTGCCACGGCAATGATCCCGGCGATCACCCGGGTGGTCACGACGAAGGGCATCGACCGGATACCGAGCGATTCGAGCGCGTCGATCTCCTCGGAGATGCGCATGGACCCGATCTCGGCGGTCATCCGGCACCCGGCCTGGGCCGCGAAGCCGATACCGGCCGCGATGGGCGCGAGTTCGCGGGTCACGCCGAAGGCCGAGATCAGGCCGCTGAGCTGACCCAGCGACAGCAGATTCAGCGCGCTGAAGGCCTCGATGCCGATGGAGGCACCCATGGCCGCACCGAGCAGCAGCATCAGCGGCACCACCCCGCCACCGATGATCACCGAGCCGCGGCCCCAGGTCATGTCGGTCACCGTCGCTACCGTCTGGCGGCGGTAACGCAGCAGGGTGTAGGGCACCGAAGACACGACCTGCCAAACGAATCCGAGGACGAACCCGAGCGAGTCGATCGGGGCGAGCGGGTGCACGCGGGCACGCCGCAGCCGCCCCACCCAGCGCAGCCCGACGGGATAGTACGGAGCCGCCGTCATCACGCCATCCTGACCGGGAAGAACAGCGTGACCACCTGGGTGATCACGGTGTTCAGGACGACAACCGCCGCGATCGACATCACCACCGCCGCATTGACCCCGTCGGCCACACCCCGCGGCCCGCCGGTAGCCTCCAGCCCGCGCTGGCAGGCGATGACCACGACCAGGAATCCGAAGAGCAGCGCCTTGACCAACGAGACCCACAGGTCGATCGGCGTCGTGAAGGCTCCGAACGACGACCAGTAGCTGCCCGGTGTCACGTTCAGCGCCGACACCGCGACCACGAACCCGGACGCAACGCCGACGACGATGATCAGGATGTTGAGCAGCGGCGCCACCAGCATCATCGCCGCGATCCGCGGGACGACCAGGCGTCGCACCGGGTCGACGCCCATGACCCGCAGCGCGTCGACCTCCTCGCGGATGGTCCGCGCGCCCAGGTCGGCGGCGATCGCGGCCGCCCCCGCTCCGCCCAGCAACATCGCGGTGGCCATCGGCGCGCCCTGTTTGATGACACCGAGCCCGCCCGCCGCGCCGATCATCGAATCGGCGCCGAGTTCGGACACGATATTGCCGACTTGCGCGGAAACGATGACGCCGAACGGAATGGCCATCAAAATACTCGGCACCGCGGTGACCCGGATGAGAAACCACGCCTGGGCGAGTGTTTCGTGGATCTGGAATCGCCATCGAACCGCGTCCACGATGCCGAGCGACACGGCACTCGCGCCGATGCGCAGGGCCCGGCCGAGGGTGGCCACGCTGGATAGGACGGTGACCGAGAAATTCCGGCGCAGGATCTGTGCGGCACCGGCCTGTTTCGGCTCCGGCAATTCCAGGCCACCGACCCCCACCGCACCGCCGCCGGCCGGTGCGACTTCGCCGTCTACGCGTGCCATGCGGGTGACCGTACCATATGATCTAGACCACATTCCAGACACTGTTCCAGATTCCTGACCAGCTCCCCGCCGAGCCTTCCCAGGCCCGGATCGGGCCCGACCATGCGGTCCGAAAATGTTGATTACCAGCATCTTTGAGGTGACTCTCGCCAAGCGAACCGGGCACGTCGTCGTCGCGATCGTCCGCGAAAGCGTTGTGCCCGGTGCGCGTCGGTGATACCGTCCAGACACATGTCCAGCTACCTGTCTCCTTCGGGTCTCGACCAACCCGACGCTGTCGGAGACATCCGATCGGAACCGGGGTGTTCGCGATGACCAGCGCCGCTGTGGAGCCCGTGTATTTCGATCCGTACGACTATCGATTCCACGAGGATCCGTATCCCACGTATCACCGGCTGCGCACCGAGGCGCCGCTTTATCACAACCCGGATCTCGATTTCTGGGCGCTGTCGCGGCATTCCGATGTCCTCGCGGCATTTCGCGACAACAATCGGCTCTCCAGCGCCAACGGAGTTTCGCTCGACCCGGCGGCGTGGGGACCACACGCGCATCGGGTGATGTCGTTTCTGGCGATGGACGATCCCCGGCACATGCGTATGCGCAGGCTGGTCTACAAGGGATTCACCCCGAAGCGGGTCGCCGAGATGGAAGACCGGATCCGCCAGATCACCCTCGAGCACCTCGAACCCGCCCTCGCGCGGGGGCGCTTCGACTGGATCGACGACGTCGCGGGCAAGCTGCCGATGGACGTCATCTCCGAACTCATGGGGGTGCCGGAGCCGGACCGCGCCGAGATCCGGCGGCTGGCCGATCTGGTGGTGCACCGCGAGGAAGGTGTTCTCGATGTGCCCGCCGACGCGATCGACGCCTCGATCCGGCTGTTCGGGTACTACGCCGACATGGTCGCCCAGCGCCGGGCCGACCCCCGCGACGACCTCACCTCGGCATTGCTCGACGCCGAGATCGACGACGACACCCTCACCGACGACGAGATCATCGGGTTCATGTTCCTGATGGTGGTCGCCGGAAACGAGACCACCACCAAGCTTCTCGGCAACGCCCTCTACTGGGCGGGGGTCGATCCCGTGGAGTACGCCAAGGTCGCCGCCGATCCCGACCTGGTCGCGGACTGGGTCGAGGAGACGCTGCGCTACGACACCTCGAGTCAGCTCGTCGCCCGTACCGCGGCGGTCGACCTCGACTACCACGGCGGCACCATCCCGGCCGGGGCGAAGGTGCTGTTGCTGATCGGCGCGGCCAATCGGGATCCGGCGGCGTTCGACGACGGCGACACCTACCGGATCGACCGCAGCGGCGGCGGCACCCTCGCGAGTTTCGGTGCGGGCGTGCACTTCTGCCTCGGCGCGCATCTGGCCCGGCTCGAGGCGAGCGTCGTGCTCGGCGAGTTCGTGCGGCGGGTGGCGGCCTACCGGATCGACCCGCGGGGCATCGAACGCGTGCATTCGACCAATGTCCGTGGCTTCGCCAAACTCCCCATCACAGTAGAGGTCCGCTAGTGCCCCGATTCGAACCCAACCCCGAACGCAGGCCGGCCCTGGTCGCGGGCGCGTCGTCCGGCATCGGTGCCGCGACGGCCGTTGCCCTGGCCGCTCTCGGCCACCCGGTCGCCCTCGGCGCGCGCCGCGTGCAGCGGTGTGAGGACCTCGCCGCCAAGATCCGCGCCGACGGTGGCGAGGCCTTCGCCCATCACCTCGACGTCACCGATCCCGCGTCCGTGGACGCGTTCGTCACCGCCGCCGAGGACGCCCTCGGACCGACCGAAATCCTCGTCTCCGGCGCGGGCGACATCGAATTCGCGCTCGTCGGCGAGATGGACCCGGAACGGTTCCTGCGGCAGGTGCAGGTGCACCTGGTCGGCGCGCATCGCCTGATCCACCGGGTGCTCCCCGGGATGACGACCCGGCGCCGCGGCGATCTCGTGGTGATCAGCTCCGATTGCGCGGACAACCCCCGGCCACGCAGCGGCGCCTACAGCGCCGCCAAGAACGGGCTCGAGGCGATGGTCGAGCAGCTGCGCATGGAGCTGGAGGGCAGCGGGATCCGGGCGTCACTGGTACGCCCCGGCCCGACACTGACCGGCATGGGCATGGATTCGACGCCGGAGGTCGTCGGCCCGCTGCTGCAGGACTGGAAGGACTGGGGCTTCGCCCGGCATCCGTACATGCTGCGGCCCGAACATCTGGCCGACGCCGTCGCCACGGTGATCTCGGTGCCACGCGGCGCCCACATGGTGCTGGTCGAGGTGCAACCGGAAGCGCCGTTGCGGCCGCTGCCCGAGGGCGGGAGCGCGTCATGAGGATCGTGGTCGACGCGGACCTGTGCCAAGGGCACGGCGTGTGCCAGGACGAGGCGCCCACGATCTTCACCGTGCCCAAGCACGGCACGGTCCAGATCACCGATCCCACGCCCGCCCCGTCGGAACACGGTGCCGTCCAGGCCGCGATCCGCTGGTGTCCCACCCGAGCATTGTCGATCGCCGACGATGCCGACTCCCCACCGAAAGGCACGGACTGATGGCAGGTTTCGAGCGCGCCGAACTCGACGAGATGGTGCGGCGCTGGGTCGTGGAGAACCAGCGGTGCGAGGAGAAGGGCGATTGGAAGCCCCTCGCCGAGATGTACACCATCGACGCGACCTACGGCTGGAACTACGGCCCCACACAGGAATTCATGGCGGTAGGGCGCGCGGAGATCCGCGAACTGGCTCTCGGCCAGGAGATGGCGGGGCTCGAGGGCTGGACCTATCCGTACCAGGAGTTCGTCGTCGACGATCGCAGCGGCACCGTCATCGGATTCTGGAAGCAGATCAACGAGGGCACGCGCGCCGACGGCCGCCACTACTCCCCCGAAGGAATCGGCGGCAGCTGGTTCCGCTACGGCGGCGACTTCCAGTGGTCGTGGCAGCGCGACTTCTTCGACTTCGGCAATGTCTCGGCGATGTTCCTCGACATGATCACCGATCGGGCGCTCTCACCCGGGATGCAGAAGCGGATCGAGCGCTCGGTGTCGAAGGAGCCGCTGCCGGGCTGGTACCGCATCGGCGAATCGCCCGCCTCCCTGTGGTGACGCCGGTGAGCGGATACGACGCACTGTCCAGGGACCAGCTGGCGGTGCTGGTTCCCGAACTGCTGCTGAGCGGTCATCTCATCGACCGATCCGGCATGGCGCACACGATCGCCGCCTTCGGGCGCGCCGGGATGACCGAGGTCGCGATCGAGGAGTGGCAGTTGGCCAGTCCCGTCTACACCCGGCGCATCCGGCGCNCCGGGATGACCGAGGTCGCGATCGAGGAGTGGCAGTTGGCCAGTCCCGTCTACACCCGGCGCATCCGGCGCGCGCTCGGCATCACCGGCGACGGCGTCGAGACGATCTTCAAGGGCCTGCAACTCGACATCGGCGCACCGCCCCAGTTCATGGACTTCCGCTTCCGGGTCGACGACCACGATCACGGGGAGTTCTGGCTCGACCACTGCGGGGCGCTGGCCGATGTCGAACCGATGGGCGAGGAATTCGTGGTCGCGATGTGCCACGACATCGAGGACCCCACCTTCGACGCGACGGCGCTGGCCACCAACCCGCACGCCCAGGTGCGGCCCGTGCACCGACCACCCCGTGTGCCCGCCGACCGCACCCCGGTGTGCGCGTGGACCGTCGTCATCGATGGGTCCCATGTTCCGCCCCCCGCCCCACGCAACGCCGCCCTCGTGGCGAACTCCGAGGCGGCGGGGCTCGTGCTGGCCCCGATCGACCCGGGCGAGAAGGGCATGGGCGACTACGACGGACCACTGCTGAGTGATCTGCGCTTCGGCGACTTCTCCCGGTCGGCCCTGCGCCGGCTGGCCGACGAGATCAGCCTGCAGCACCATCTGCTCACGCTCGGCTTCCTGGTCGCCCTCCGGGAACGCGCCGAGCCGGCGGTCGCGGCCGACATCGCGCGCAAACAGTTCGCCGGGATCGCCGGACTCACCTCGGAGCGCCTCCGCCGCTGCCTGTCACTCGGTGACGACGCCGACGCACTCGCCCTGGTGCTCCGGATCCATCCCGCGCTGAATCCGCTGAGCTACACCGGAATCGACAGCACGGTCACGAGCTCCGGTGTGCGCGTGCGCTTTCCGGCGGTGAGCCCGGCGACCAACGACGGCGCGTGGCCCGCCCTGCTGATCCCGGCGGACTTGCGCCCGCTCGATGCCCTGGTCCGTGGCGTGAACCCCCGGTTCGCCGCGCGAGTCGGCGCGATCGACGAACACGGCTGGACCGCCGAGATCACGTTGGCCGAACAGCCGTTCCGGGAAGCCTCGGAGGTGGCCGTGACCCGTTTCAGCACCGGCGCGAGCTTCGCCTTCACCGACCGCGGGAAACCCCTGCCGCTCACCGTCGTGTGAGCGGACCGCACAGAGATGGACTGAGATGGCCAACAACTTCGCGGACCTGTTCGAGCACTCCGCCGACGCCATGCCCGATCGGGTCGCGCTGATCCAGGGCGATCGCTCGCTGACCTACCGCGAGCTCGACATCCGGGCCAACCGCTTGGCCGACCAGCTGACCAGCACGGGGGTGCGCCGCGGCACGCACGTCGGGTTCCAGATGCACAACAGCATCGAGACCATGGAGACGTTGATCGCCTGCTTCAAACTGGGCGCCGTCCCGATCAACATCAACTACCGGTACGGGCCTGCCGAGCTGGCCTACGTCTATGGCAACGCCGACCTCGACGTGCTGGTGTATCACGCGAGCTACGGCGAGGCCGTGGGCGCGGCGCTGTCTCGCACACCGTCGGTGCGGCAGTCGATCTGTGTCGACGACGACCGGGTGTCCGGCGCTGCCGGCTCCGGCGTCCTCGCGTACGAGACGCTGGTCGAGACCGGAAAACCGTTCCGTCCCAGTGTGCATCGCACCGGCGACGACCTGTTCATGATGTACACCGGCGGCACGACCGGCCTGCCCAAGGGCGTCATGTGGCGGCAGGAGGACATGTGGCGGGTGCTGGGCGGAGGCGTGGACTTCTACACCGGCGAGCCGGTGCGCGACGAGTACCAGCAGTCCGCGACCGGCGCGCACGGGGTGCCTGCCATCTGGTTCGTCCTTCCCCCGCTGATCCACGCCGCGGCGATGATGCCGACCTTCACCGCCCTGTGGTCGGGCAACGCGGTGCTGTTCGAGCCGCGTTTCGACCCGGACGCGGTGTGGCGGGCCGTCGGCACCCACCACCCGCACGTCATGGTGATCACCGGCGACGCCATGGCACGTCCGCTCATCGACGCCTTCGACACCGCCCCGGTGGACGCGTCCTCGCTGCTGGTCATCGCCTCCGGCGCGGCGCTGCTGTCGCAGCCGGTGAAGAACGCGCTGCTGGAGAAGTTCCCCTCGACGATGGTCTCGGACTCGATCGGATCCTCCGAAACTGGTTTCGGCGGAATCGGTTTCGCACAGAAGGACGACAACCCCGCCCGCGGTCCCCGGGTCCAGACCGGTCGCGGCGCGGTGGTGGTCGACGCGGACGGGCGACCGGTCGCGCCGGGTGAGGAGGGCTGGCTGGCCAAGACCGGCGCGGTGCCGCTCGGCTACTACAAGGACCCCGAACGCACCGCGCGGCTGTTCAAGACGGTCGACGGCGCACGCGTCGTGGTCACCGACGACCGGGCCCGCGCCGAGACGGACGGCTCGATCACCCTGATCGGGCGCGGCAACATGGTGATCAACACCGGTGGCGAGAAGGTGTTCCCGGAGGAGGTCGAGGCCGTCGTGAAAGCTCACGACGCGGTCTACGACGCGGTCATCGTCGGGGTCCCGCACGAACGGTGGGGCCAGCAGGTCGCCGCCGTGATCGCCACCGGCCCCGACGCGACCGTGGATTTCGACGCACTGCGCGCCCACATCCGCACCCACCTCGCGGGATACAAGGTGCCCAAACGGATCTGGGTGGTCGACACCATCTCCCGCTCCCCCAGCGGCAAACCCGACTACCGCTGGGCCACCGAGTACGTCGCCGGGCGCGCGGCCGATCACGCGGCCGACTGAGCCCTAATTGGGTGCGTCGGCCACCTCGATGTCGAACTTCGTGTTGTCGCCCTCCACCGAGGTGACCGTGACCTTCACGTCGTAGGTGGCGCCCTGTTCGGTGAGGGTGCACGTCATCGTGGCACCCTGCTCCGCCTTCAGATCCTCAGGACAGGTGACCTCGTCCGGCGTCTCCCCCACCTGGGCCTGGAGTTGGGTGCTGATCTGCTCGGCCACTGCCTCCTTGTCGACGGTGGCGGTGCCGACCGAGACCGAACATCCGGCCGACACCGCTGCCACCGACAGCAAGGCCGCGAGGACGGCGGGAATAGTGCGGATTGTCCTCATGTCGAACCTCACTGTTGCCGAGGGAAGAAAGATTAGCTGTAAAGTTACTCCCGGATTTCCCGTCCGGGCGGAAATCCGGGGCCGCCGTTGTCGAATCGTGCGCTGCGCGGGCGTCGAAAGATCACTCCGCAGTCCTATTCGATGTCATACCGCAGGATTACGAAGGGCGAGATTTCCGCCGATAGCTTCGGAATCATGACGACGCCCTCCCTGGTCCCCGCTTCCGCTCCACCGACACCACGGCGCGGCGCCGATGGTGACTACGCCCGGCTGCTGCGCCGGATCTCCGACGCCGGGCTGATGAACCGGCGCCCGGGCTACTACGCCGTCCGGCTCGGCCTCGTCGCGACCGCGTTCGTGGCGAGCTGGGCGGCCTTCGTCCTCGTCGGTGATTCGTGGTGGACCCTGCTGGTCGCCGTCGCCCTCGCCGTGACGTTCGCGCAGGTCGCGCTCGTCATGCACGATGTCGCCCACCGGCAGGTCTTCCGGCTCAGGCAGCCGACGGAGCTGGTCGGGCGCATCGTCGGCAACGCAGGCATCGGCTTGGGCTACGGGTGGTGGCAGGACAAGCACACCCGCCATCACGCCAATCCCAACCACGAAGAACTCGATCCGGACGTCGCGCCCGACATTCTGGTCTGGTCACAACAGCAAGCGCGGTCCAGTCGCGGTCTGCCTCGCCTACTCGGCAGGGCGCAGGCATTCCTGTTCTTTCCGCTCCTGCTGCTGGAGGGGTTGAATCTTCATCTGGCCGGTGTCCGTGCGCTCGGAAATCGATCGATGAAACACCGCGGACTGGAGGGCGCGCTACTGGTGGGCCACTTCGCCGTCTACACGGCCGCGGTCTTCGCGGTGCTGCCCGCCGACAAGGCGATCGCCTTCATCGCGGTCCACCAGGGCCTTTTCGGCCTGTACATGGGCTGCATCTTCGCCCCCAACCACAAGGGCATGCCGACCCTGACCGGTGAGAACCGCCCCGACTTCCTCCGCCGCCAGGTCCTGACCTCCCGCAACGTGCGCGGTGGCGCGGTGACCGATCTCGCGCTCGGCGGGCTCAACTATCAGATCGAGCACCACTTGTTCCCCAGCATGCCGACGCCGAACTTGCGCCACGCCCAGGTGATCGTCCGCGACTACTGCGCGGAAATCGGCGTTCCGTACCACGAGACCGGGCTGATCTCCTCGTACCGCGAGGCGCTCACGCACCTGCACCGGGTCGGCGCACCCCTGCGCGGTCAGCCGAAGTAGCCCGCGTAGTCGCTGAACGGTACCTGGCCGGTGGGGCTCGCCTTGATCGCCGCGGCCACCTGCGGCGGAATCGGCGCCCAGTAGGCCGGCATCCCGGCCGCCAGGACAGGGTTCAGGACGTAGATCAGGGCGAAGTTCACGATCCACAGCGGTGGGGCCATCGACATCCCGACCTCGGCGCTGACCCCGCCCTTGGTAGTGGTCACCAGCTGGGCCGCGCCCGACATCTGCTGTGCCACGAATCCATACGCGGCCTGCACCGTATAGGCCGACCGATAGAGCGCGACCAGGGTGTGGACCGCACCGTTGTCCCGCAGCCAATTGCCGACGAACCCGCCGGGCGCGATGAGCGTGTTCACCTGCCTGGTCGGTGCGTCGGCGTTGGCCGGGCTCTCGAGCAAGCCACTGGGGTTCACATACAGCCCGTAGCTGCCCAACACCGAGGACACCGGCCGCCCGTCGATCTCGGAGTAGACGGGTCGGCCCACCGTGTTGGTGAGGATCTCGACGCAGGCGACGATCACCCCCGCCGCGTCGAGGTTCCCGCCGACGCCACCCCCGGACGTGAGATCGAGATACTGCTGTTCGGTCAGCGCGTCACCCCGCCCGAGACCGATCCGACCGGCGATCGTATCGGCCCGCTCCTGACCGAGCGGCTGGTTGAGCTGATCCGCGCTCGTCATCTGCGGTGGTGCCACGTATTCATAGGCGGGGGCGCCGGAGTAGGGCAGCGAGAAGCCGGTGCCGTCACCGTTCGCCACCGGTTGTCCGAATACCGTCTGGGTGCCCGTCACGGCGAGCAGACAGGCACCGATCAGGGCCGCCATCAGGAGGAACCCGTGCCGGACAGTCGACCGCCCGCACCCCGGACCCACCCACACCATGGCGCGCATTTCTACCCCTCAGACAGTGTCGAACAAGGTGAAACCAGCTTCCAAGTCAGTCAAAGCCGTGGCCGCGACCGTGTCAAGCCCCGTTACCTCAGCCGACGAGGACCGCGGCGTCCGCATACTGTGAGGTCGCGGGCGATCGCGGCGAAACTCGACTCGTCGGCGCCCACCGATTCCGCCACCTCCGCCGACCGGCCGAGCACGTCGACACACTCTGCTCGGCGCGAGCATCACCAGCGCGGTATCGCTAAATCGACGAGTTCGTCGACGACCGTCGCATCAGAAACCGCCGCCGCAGGAGGAGAAGCTGTCGTGGCCGGAATGGCCACCTTCACTGGAGTGGCCGCCGAGATAGGGGCCGGAACGGGTCGGCGGGCGAGACGGGACGCGCCGGGAATCGTTCCAGTGGCGCGGAGCCACCACGGCCCACCAGGCGGTGAAATCCACACCGCTGACGCGCTCGATCTCGGCGCGATCGGCGGCGGCCCAGTGCACGGTATAGCCGGTGAGGTGATGGGTGGGGCGCTGAAGCTCGTCGACCAATTCGCCGGTGGTCAGGGTCGAGTCCTCGGCGCGAAAGACATGGACGGTTCTGTCCGACTCGGTGACGCGGTAGCTCCATCGGGTGCGGGCGGCCAGCTCGGAGCAACGGTCGTCGCGTTCTTCCCGCTCGCGCTGCGCTTTCCAGAGTCGTGCCTGTTCCTCCTGCGCGCGTGCGTCGGCCTCGTGCACGCGGAGCTCGATCTGCTCGCGGACCCGGCGATAGCGCTCGGCGATGTCGTGCAGCCGCTGTTCGAGTCCGTCGAACGCCCGCCGTGACGCGCCCCGGCTGCGGCGGCGTGCCGCCGACCAGCCGGCTCCACGCCGCAGTCCGGGTGAGAAGTATCGACGGCATAGGCTTCGACATATGCCCGGCTCGGGTCGAAACCCGCCAGCTGCCGGTCGTTCAAGCGATAGCGGAAATCGAACGAATAGCGGTACAGCGTCACCGACACCATCGTGTTCCTCCCCACGGATACTTCCACGGTAGCGCCGGTGCGGGCGGGACGGGTGCGGCTTCGCGACGGAGCCGCCAGCGGCCTGGCGAGCAAGCGATCGGCGGCGGGACCGGAGTTGTCGCGCAAGGTCTTTCCCGTGATGGCCGGCACGCGAGTACCCGCCGCGACCACGCCACCGCTGATGGCGATGCTCGGGCGAGGAGGCGGGGAAGGTCACCGCATCGACGCCCGCCGCCGCGTCCCAGCGTATCGTCCTCCATGGAGAAATCCCGCCCAGCTCGGATTCGCCGAATCGGTCGACGACGGCGGCTGACGTAGCCGCGACCGGTCCGCGGATCGGCCTGCCGCCACGAGGAGACGTCATGGCTACCGACCAGAGCTTGCTACATCGTTTCGTCATCTCGCAGTTCGACGCGGCCGGGCTCGATCGCGCGCAGCTGATCCGCGATGCCGGGGTCCCCGACTGGTCGATGACCGGCCAAGACGTGCATCTGCCGAGCGAGGTGTTCTCCCGGCTGTGGGAGATCGGCGAACATCGTCTCGGCCCGGACGTCGCCCTGCAGGTCGCCCGCCGCTACAAACTCTCGAGCCTGGGCCTGTACGACTATCTGTTCTCCTCCGCGCCGACGCTGGGCGCCGGGCTGGCCACCTGCGGGCCGTACGTCACCGCGGTCACCACCAATCACCGCTTCGACCTGGTCGCCGAGACCGAGCACGAATCCACCCTCTACCTCGAGATGCTCCACGGCGACGGCCGGGGGCGCGACCACACCCAGCTGTGGGGACTGTCGGCCGTGCTGAGCCGGGCCCGCCGCGTCGTCGACGGTCCGCTCGACCCCGTCCGCGTCGCGCTACGCCAGGCCGCTCCCCCGCATATCAACAGCTTCCGGGACGTGTTCGGTTCCGCCACCGTCGAGTTCGACGCGCCGACCGACTCGATGACCTTCCGCTCCGCGGACCTGAATCTGCCGTTGACGACCGCGGATCCGGTCCTGGCCGGGGTCCTGCAACCACTGGCCGCCGCGCTGCCGCCGCCACCGACGCTCGCCTCGGCCTGGCCGCAACGGGTGGCCGAGGCCTTGGACCAGGCAATCGAGGCCGGGGAGGTATCCCTGCACAGCGTCGCCCGCATCCTCACGGTCAGCCCCCGGACGTTGCAGCGACGCCTGACCGAAGCCGGCACCACCTGGCGCGCGGAGCTGGACCGGGCACGCAGCGCCCGATTCGCACAGGTGACGGTCGCGGGATCGCTCAGCGGCACCAGGCAGGCCGAACTTCTCGGCTACTCCGACGCGGGCTCGTTGCGCCGGGCCGCCCGGCGCTGGTCGGGGTCCTCACCGGCGTGCAGCCTCACACCCTGAGGTAGGTCGAGGCGATCCGCCAGAAGGTCTCCCGCTCCATCAGGTGGAAGTCCCACCCGTCGGTGATGTCGCGGAACGCGGCGACGATCCCGGCGACGTCGAAATCGTCCCGGGTCGCCGTTCCCTTCGCCTCCAGTGCGGAAATCACGTAGGCGGTGGCACTCTCCCTCGTCACCGACAACGCAGGCTCCCCTCGGTAGCACACTGATCCCTATCGAACGTAAGTCTCGAATCACCTCGGGACCGCGACAAGGACGGAACGCGCCAATCCCCGGCCGAACGCGCCAACCTCGCGATCGGCCGGTCGCCGGGGAGACGACCGGCCGGGGCTCAGCCGATCTCGACGCGACGAGGATCTCCGTCGCCGCGGCTCGGGCGTGCGCGGGTCGGCGCCGGTGCCTCCCGCAACCCGGGTCCGAGTCGGTATCGATGCGCGAATGAGGGGTTGTCACTGCATGATTCGATGAACTTTCCGCTGCGAACTGTGCTCCGGAGACAGATCCGGCTAGCTCAGGGTCTTCATCGCCGCCGCGTCGTAGGGCTTCAGCTCGTCGATTCGGCCCGCCAGCACCTTGGCCGCCCACTCCGGATCCTGGAGCAGGGCGCGGCCGACGGCGACCATGTCGAACTCGTCGCGCTCCATGCGATCGAGGAGGTTGTCGATCGTGCCGAGCTCGGCGCCTTCACCCGTGAACGCGCGCAGGAAGTCGCCGTCGAGTCCGACCGAACCGACGGTGATGGTCGGCTTGCCGGTCAGCTTCTTGGTCCAGCCCGCCAGGTTCAGGTCCGAGTCGTCGAACTCCGGGAGCCAGTAGCGGCGGGTGGAGGCGTGGAAGGCATCGACACCCGCGGCGGCGAGCGGGGTCAGGATGCCCTCGAGCTCCTGCGGGGTCTCGGCCAGGCGCGCGCGGTAGTCCTGCTGCTTCCACTGCGAGAAGCGGAAGATCACCGGGAACTCGGGCGAGACGACCGCCCGGACCGCGGCCACGATCTCGGCCGCGAACCTGGTGCGCGCCACCGGGTCACCGCCGTAGCCGTCGTCGCGGCGGTTGGTCTGCGCCCACAGGAATTGGTCGAGGAGGTAGCCGTGGGCGCCGTGCAGCTCGACCCCGTCGAAGCCGATGCGCTCGGCGGCCGCGGCGGCCTCGGCGAAGGCGGCGATGACATCGTCCAGATCGGCCTGGGTCATCGCCTTGCCCGCGCCCTCGGTGCCATCGGCGCCGATGCCCGAGGGGCCCATGGCCGGGGCGTCGGGATAGGGCTGCTCGCCCTGGTTGCGGACCATGCCGATGTGCCACAGCTGCGGCACGATCGTGCCACCGGCCGCGTGTACGTCCTCGGCGACCCGGGCCCACCCCGCCAGCTGCTCCGCGCCGTGGAACCGCGGCACCCGATCGCTCTGCCCGGCCGAATCGTGGCCGACGTAGGTGCCCTCGGTGACGATGAGGCCCACACCGGCGGCGGCCCGGCGCGCGTAGTACGAGCGCACGTCCGCCCCCGGCACACCGCCCGGGGAGAACATGCGCGTCATCGGCGCCATCACGATGCGGTTGGGGACGGTCAGGCCGTTCAGGGTGACGGGGCGGGCCAAGACCTCGGCCGTGCGGGCGACGTCGGACGCGGTGACGATCACGGGGGTGCTCCTCAAAGTCACTTGACAATGTCGATGGTTGAGAACTTCAAGCAATATGCCACACCGTAGAGGTAGATATTTGAGATGGTCAAGTTTCTGCGGATATGGTGGTCGCATGACAGAAGCTCCCCACGTCGACTCGGCCCAGCTCATGGAGCTGCTCTCGGTGTCCCTCGGCGTCTACTACGGGGACTTCACGGCGGCGGCGGCGAGTGAGAACCTCACCGCGAGCCAGGGCAAGACGCTCACGGCGCTGCGCCGCCGACCCATCGCGATGCGGGTCCTGGCCGAGGCCTTGGCCTGCGATGCCTCCAACGTCACCGGGATCATCAACCGGCTGGAGAAACGCGGCCTGGTCCGCCGCGAGGCGAGCCCGTCCGACCGCCGCGTCACCAATCTGGTCATCACGCCCGAGGGCGAACGAGTCACCGATGCGATCCGGGCGAAGATGCAGGTCACCCGCGATGGCCTGGACAGCCTCGGCGAGCAGGACCGCGACACCCTGTACGCGCTGCTCGAACGAGTATTCCTCTCCCGCAAGAGCACTCGACCGCAGTGAACCAGCAGTGCACGTTCGCCGACCGGCACCGGCCGAAATCCGGTCGCGCCCCGCATCCCGCGGCTGCTACCGTGCCCACATGATGGTCAGTCCACGCAACGCCGCCGCGGCCGCACGAGCTCTCCGCTCGCCGGTCGCTGCCGCCTGACCTCTTCTTCCCCCGCCGGCGACCGGAAACGGTCCGCCGGTGCGCGTCGGTCTCGAATCCGGGCCTGCCATGGACGGTCGCTTCCGGTCGATTTCTCTCGATGGAGCAATCACCATGATCACCACAGACCAGACCGTTCGGACTTTCCTCGACTTCTTCCGCGACCGCGGGCACGAACTCACGCCGGGCGGATCGCTCACCCCCTCGCCCGGGGACCCGGTGCTGTTCACCACCTCCGGGATGCACCCACTGACCCCCTATCTCCTTGGCCGCCCGCATCCGCTCGGCCGACGGCTCACGAACGTGCAGCGTTGTCTGCGCACCACCGATCTCGACGAAGTCGGCGACGACACCCACCTGACGGTGTTCGAGATGCTCGGCTCCTGGTCCCTCGGCGACTACGGCGGCCCGCAGAGCCTGCGCTGGGGAATCGAACTGCTGCGCGACGGATTCGGCATCGACCCCCGCCGGATCCACGGCACGGTCTTCGGCGGTGACGACCGGGTCGAACCCGACCACGAGTCGTGGCGTACCTGGCAGGACCTGGGCCTACCGGTCGAACCGACGACCGAGGAGAACTGGTGGTCCAACGGGCCGACCGGACTCTGCGGACCCGATTCGGAGATCTTCCTCTGGACCGGCAGCGAGAATCCGCAGGGCACACCGACAACCGACGACCGGTGGGTGGAGATCTGGAACCACGTCACGATGCGCTACGTGCGGCACCCCGACGGCGGTCTCGAACCGGTCCGCCGACCCGGTATCGACACCGGGATGGGCCTGGAGAGGCTCGGGCGAATCCTGCAGAACACGCCGTCCGTCTTCGAGATCGACGTCTTCCGGCCCTGGTCGACCACGCTGCCCCGGCTCTGGGGCCCGCTGGGGGAATCGTCGCTGCGCGTGGTGTCGGACCACCTGCGATCCAGCATCGTGATCCTCGGCGACCGGGTCACCCCGTCTCCCTCGGGGCGCGGACACATCCTGCGCCGCCTGATCCGCCGCACCCTGACCACACTGTGGCGCGACGATCCGAGCCGCACTCTGTCGGACCTGCCGATCGACCTGTTCGACCACACGCTCGACCACTTCCGGCAGCATGTCGACCCACACCCGGTGCGCACCCTGTTGCTCGACGAGGAACACAAATTCGATCTGCTCCTCCAGCGCGGACGACAGGTGCTGTCCCACCGCCGATTCGCCGGACCGCTGACCGACGACGACTACCGCTACCTGCACGACACGCACGGTTTGCCGCGCGACCTCGCGGTCTACCTGAGCACCGAATCCGGTATCGGCTGAGGCCGACTCGACAGCGAGCGCCGGGCGGGGCCGCGTCCCTGACGTGCCCCACCCGCCGGATGCCGCCGTCGGATGCCGGAGAACGTCCACCTTCGCGGTGGCCGCTCATTTGCACCGGAGCAGCGCGAACCCCGCTCAGCGAGTGGCGATGATGGCCGAGCCGTGGCCGAACAGGCCCTGGTTCACCGCGATGCCCGCGCGCGCGTCATCGACCTGGCGACCGTCGGCCTGGCCGCGCAATTGCCACGTCAGCTCGCAGACCTGGGCGATCGCCTGCGCGGGAATCGCTTCCCCGAAACAGGCCAGGCCGCCACTGGGATTCACCGGCACATGACCGCCCAGTGTCGTCGCGCCACTGCGCAACAGCTTCTCCGCGCCGCCGGTCTCGCAGAGCCCGATGTCCTCGTACCAATCCAGCTCCAGCGCGGTGGACAGGTCGTAGACCTCCGCGAAGGACAGCTCGGAGGGACCGAGCCCGGCCTCCTCGTAGGCGGCGTAGGCCACCGCGGAGCGGAACTCGCGCGCCGGCGCCTCGACCGCCACCGCGGAATCCGTCGCGAAATCCGGCAGGTCGAGCACCGTTTTCGGGAACGTCGGCGTGACCGTCGACAGCGCGCGGATGCGGACCGGATCGGCGATGCCGTGACGCCGCGCGTAGTCCATCGACGTCAGCACGAGGGCGGCACCGCCGTCACTGGTCGCACAGATGTCGAGCAGGCGCAGCGGATCCGAGACGATCGCCGAGGCGGCGACCTCCTCGGCCGAGACCTCCTTGCGATAGCGGGCATACGGGTTGTTCAGGCCGTGCCGGGCGTTCTTCACCTTGACCGCGGCGAAGTCGTCGAGTGTCGCGCCGTGCAACGCCATGCGCCGACGGGCGTACAGCGCGAAATAGATGGGGTTGGTCGCGCCCAGCAGGTGGAAACGCAACCAGTCCGGATCGTCGCGACGCTCGCCGCCGACCGGCTGGAAGAACCCCTTCGGGGTGGTGTCGGCGCCGACCACCAGGGCCACCTCGCACAACCCGGCCAGGATCTGGGCGCGGGCATTGGCGATGGCCTGAGCACCGGAGGCACAGGCGGCGTAGCTGCTCGAGATCCGCGCCCCCGTCCAGCCGAGCGCCTGGGCGAAGGTCGCGCCCGAGACGAAACCGGGGTAGCCGTTGCGGATCGTGTCCGCGCCGGCGATGTAGTCGACGTCGCGGTGGTCCACGCCGGCATCGGCCAGCGCGGCACGGGCCGCGACCAGTCCGTATTCGACGAAATTGCGGCCCCACTTGCCCCACTGGTGCATACCCGCACCGAGGACTGCGATATCGCGATTACTGGTCTCGGTCATCGACCGGCCTCCACATCCACACCGTGTGCTCCGCTTCCTCGTCCTCGTACAGCACGCCGAGGGTCAACTCCACCGGCATGCCGACCGCCAGGTCGTCCACCGTCAGGCCGCGCACCACCTGCCCGAGAATCACCATCTGCTCGACCTCGAGCTCCACGGCCGCGACGACATACGGCTCGAACGGCTCGGCGGAGACATAGGGCGGGGGTGGCTTGTAACGGGCATCCGCGTACGACCAGATCCGGCCACGGGTGGAGAACAGGTACTCGGCGAGTTCGGAGCCGTCCCGGGGACCCGCGCACTGCGGGTTCCGGCAGGCGAGCGTGTTCCGTGGGAAATACGGTGTGCCGCAGGCAGTACAGCGACTCCCCTGCAGACGCACCGTGCCGTCGTCCGCGGTGAACCAGTCGGCCACGGCAGGGCGTTGTTCTTTCTGCACGAGCCCGACGGTATAGGAACACGTTCTACTTCGGGGCCGGAATCCACTTCACCGGCACATCGGCGGAGGTACGGTGAAGCCGGATTGAGGATGCGCCGCCATTCTCGAGTCGAGCTGGAGTACCACAACGCGATGGGCACCGAAGTCATTGATCCGCAGTCGATCCGCAATGTCACGATCATCGGGGACCCCGAGGCGACGACCCGGGTCGTCCACCGGCTGACCCGCCGTCCCGCCGGGCCCCGATCCGGCACGGCGACCACGATCCGGTGGACCGATCACACGATTCGGCTCACCCAGCTGTCGAGCCAGGAGCCCCTCGCGACGCTGGAGCACTCGCTTCGGGTGGCCGACGGGGTGGTCGCGGTCATGAACGCCGCGGCACCGCGCGCCCCTCGGCTCGAGACGATCCTGCGAGTCGCCGACGACCACCAGGTCGCGCGGCTGTGCCTGGTGACCGGGCTCGATCATCCCGCCGCGGACTTCGACCGCTGCGTCCGCACGATCGCGGGCACCCACGGAGCGGTGCCGTTGACGCTGCAGATCCCCCACGGCATCGGCGCCGGGTTCGCCGGCGTCATCGATCTGGTCCGGATGGGGGACCTGGCACCGATGGGCGCCGAGTTCTACGGCAGCCATTGGCAGGTCGCCGAACAGTGGTATCGCAGGCTCGTGACGGCGGTGACCGACCACCGGGACAACGACCCCGGCCCGCCGGAGGTCTGCCCCGAACAGGTCTCCGACCGCGTCCGGCGCCTCACCCATGTCGGCGACGCCGCGCCGGTCCTGTGCGATCCGGCGCCGTGGAGCGATGTCGCCCCGCTCCTGGACGCCGTGATCTGCTACCTGCCGTCCCCCCTGCACGTCTGCCAGCCGGAACACGTCCTCGACTGGTGACCGGCGGCCTCCGGCGTGCTGCCGGGTCGTGGACTATCCGACGAGCTTGCCGAGGATGCCCCGCAACGTGGCACGCTCGTCGTCGGTGAGCCCGGCGAAGAAGTCGTCGGATTCCTTCGTCCGAGCCTCCGACAGGGTGCCGAGTGTCCGCGCCCCCAGGGCCGTCACCGCCACGAGAGTCGCGCGACGGTCCGTCGGATCGGGCGCGCGGGTGACCAGACCGGCCTGCTCGAGCACGTCCACCACCTCCGTCGCCGATCGGGGGCTGATCCGCAACGCCTCGGCGAGAGCCGAGAGCCGCAGTCCTTCGTGCTCGCCCGCCACCCGCAGCGCGCGGGCCTGATGCGGGGTCAGTCCCATCGGCGCGTACGCCGCGGCCCAGCGTCGGCGCAGCGTCCTGGCGACCTGCATCAGGAGCTCGCTGTCGTTGTCGGGCATAAATCCGGCCTCTCCAGTTGTTTACACTGCCAGATAGTGAGGGAACCTCAGCATACGTCCATTCCCCCGAAGGGGGTTGCCTGTGAAAGACCAAGACTCTTCCCGCGGCGGCCGCACCCGCCGCCCCGACCCGGCCGACCGCGCACAGCTGCGCGAGTCCCCCGTGTCCGTGCGCCGGATCGCCGCGCTCTTCGCGCCCTACCGGCTTCGGCTCACCGTGCTGATCGTCCTGATCGTGGCGGGCTCGACGATCAGCCTCGTCTCGCCGTTCCTGCTGCGCCTGGTGATCGACGACGCGCTCCCCCAGCAGAACATCTCGCTGCTGCTGTGGGCGGTGGGCGGCATGCTCGCCGTCACCGTCCTCACCGCCGTGCTCGGCGTCGGCCAGACACTCATCTCCACCACCGTCGGGCAGCAGGTCATGCACGCGCTGCGCACCGACGTGTTCCGCCATCTACAGCGCCAATCGCTGGGATTCTTCACCCGCACCCGCGGCGGCGAGGTCCAGTCGCGCCTGATCAACGATGTCGGCGGCATGCAGTCCGTGGTCACCAGCACCGCGACCGCGATCGCCGGCAATGTCACCACCGTGGTCGGCACCTCGATCGCGATGGCGGTGCTGTCGTGGCGGCTGTCACTGCTGTCGCTGGTGGTGCTGCCCCCGGCGATCTGGCTGACCCGCCGCGTCGCCCTGCTGCGCCGCGACATCACCGCCCGGCGTCAACGCCACCTCGCCGACCTGCACGGTCAGGTCGAGGAAGGACTCTCGGTGAGCGGTGTACTGCTGGGCAAGACGCTCGGCACCGGGCCCGTGGCCTCCGCGCATTTCGAACAGACCTCCCACGACCTGGTCGACCTCGAAGTGCGTTCCCAGCTCGCCGGCCGCTGGCGGATGGCCACGATGAACATCGTCTTCGCGGCGATCCCCGCCGTCCTCTACCTCGCCGCCGGTTTCCCCGCGACCAGCGGCGCCATGACGATCGGCACCCTGGTCGCCTTCACCACCTTGCAGTCCGCGCTCTTCCGCCCCCTGATGAGCCTGCTCAACGTAGGTGTCGAAGTCACCAGCTCGATGGCGTTGTTCAGCCGGATCTTCGGCTACCTCGATCTTCCGGTCGAGATCGACGAGCCCGCTCGGCCGATCGACCTGGACCCGCGCGATGTCGTGGGCGAGGTCCGGTTCGACGACGTCAGCTTCCGCTACGACGCCCACGGCCCCGATGTGCTCGACGGTGTCTCGCTCGTCGTGCCGCCCGGGTCGACGCTCGCCCTGGTCGGCGAGACCGGTTCCGGCAAGACCACGCTCGCCTCGCTCGTCGCCCGCCTGCACGACGCGACCGGCGGCCGGGTGAGCATCGACGGCGTCGACGTGCGCGACCTCGAATTGGGCACCCTCGCCCGCATCGTCGGCGTCGTCTCGCAGGAGTCCTACCTGCTGCACACGACCATCCGCGAGAACCTCCGCTACGCCGCGCCCGAGGCCACCGACGCCGAGATCGAGCGCGCCGCCCGCGCCGCTCAGATCCACGAGCTGATCACCTCGCTTCCCGAGGGTTACGACACCGTGGTCGGCGCGCGCGGGCACCGGTTCTCCGGTGGTGAGAAGCAGCGCATCGCCCTGGCCCGCACCCTGTTGCGCGACCCGCGCGTGCTGGTGCTCGACGAGGCCACCAGCGCCCTGGACAACGAGACCGAGCGCGCGGTGCAGGCCGCCATCGATGTGGTGGCCCAGGGGCGCACGGTCATCACGATCGCGCACCGGCTCAGTACGATCCGCGACGCCGACCAGATCGCCGTCCTCGATCACGGCCGGGTCGTCGAGCTCGGCGACCACATGACGCTGCTCGACGACGCGGGACGCTACGCCCGGCTCAACGGCGCCGCCGAGGCCGCGGCGGCCTGAAGTCCGCGGCGGCCGATCGGCAGATCGCCAACGCAGCGCGCCCGACGTCGGGCAGATTCCAACGCCCCGGCCGCCGGGCGCTCGCGCTGTCAGCATGCGACCGTGCGCATCCGGGTGTTTTCCGACGGTCGTGATGGCGATGCTGGGTGCGTTGCCCGCCACGATGTATCACCGCGCTACGTCGGTGTGCTCGCGACGTTCGAACCGATGCATCA
Source organism: Nocardia sp. No.11 (assembly GCF_038752175.1). Classification (NCBI taxonomy): domain Bacteria; kingdom Bacillati; phylum Actinomycetota; class Actinomycetes; order Mycobacteriales; family Nocardiaceae; genus Nocardia; species Nocardia sp. No.11. Next base: position 79,409 of record NZ_JBCGFB010000011.1, read on the forward strand.
GGTGTACACGGCGGTGCGAGCGATCCCGTTCTTCGACGCCGACCTGGGCGCGGGACCGGCGCACGGTTTCTGGATGACCCTGCTCGGCCTCGCCGTCGGACTGACGCTCGGCGCGCTGGTCAGCCGGCTCTACGACCGCGCCGGCCTGCACCGCAAGGCTCCCGGCACACTCCCGATTCCCCGCCCTGTGAGCCCTCACAGCGGCGATTGCACAAGATCGTGAGCACCCCAGGCAGCGTGACTGGACTCTGAGCCAGCGCTCGCGCGCTAGCTATGTTGCCATTCACACAGGACACGATGGAGTGAACGCGATGACTTCTTCCGCTATCGATCGGGCGCCCGATCCGATCACCACCACCGACGGCCGTGCTGTGTCGAGCTTCTTGGGCAACGTCGACGATCTGGTCTCGCAGCTGGTCACCTACTTCGCCGAGAACGTCATGCCCTGTCAGGCCCTGCCGAGTGAAGCGATGCGCAGCGACGTCACCGAGTTCACCCGACGCTGCCTGATGCTGGCGATGGAGATGCTCGACAAGCGCACGACGCCCTCCGAGGCGCAGCTGGTGGCGCTGCGCGCGGCCTCCGCCCAGCACGCGCGCGAAGGAGTGCCCGTCGAGACCCTGTTGCGGGCCTACGCCGAGGGTTTCCGCATCGGCTTCGAGTTGGTCATCGGCAATGTCACCGCCGCCGATCTCGCCGAGGTCATCGCGGGCACCCGCCTGCTTCTGCAGACGCTGGAGGTGATCAACGCGACGGTGACCGGCGCCTACCTCGACGAGCAGCGCCAGGTGGCCAAGGAGCATCAGACCGGGGCCCAGACGATGGTGTCGGCGCTGCTGAGCGGGCACGGTGTCGGCGCCCTGACCCGGCAGACCGGCATCCGGGTGGCCGCGTCGTATCAGGTGGTGGCGCTGATGATTCCGGTGATCGCGGACGAGCTCGATCCCCGGGTCGACGCCCAGGTCGTCGCCCGGCGCAAGCTGCGCCGGGTACAGGCGGCGTTGGCCGATGCCTTCGCCTCGCGCTCGCTGGCGCTGCTGAGCACCTACGGCGGCACCCTGCTGATCCCGAACGACCAATCCGACGAGCCGGTGATGACCGAGGCCGTCCTCACCGAGATCAGCAAGCTGGCCGGGGTCGGACTCACCGCGACGCTGGTGCCCGCGCCGACCCACCTGATCCCGACGGCGGCCGAGCAGGCGCACGAACTGCTGGATCTGGTGCGTGGCATCGCCAAACCCGCAGGGCTGTATCAGCTGTCGGATGTGGCGATCGAGTATCAGCTCACCCGGCCGGGGCCCGCGCGGCATCATCTCGCCGCGGTGATCGCCCCGCTCGCCGACCATCCGGATCTGCTGGAAACGCTGCGGACCTACATGGACACCGGACTCAATCGCAAAGCGACCGGCAGCCGGCTGCACGTCCACCCCAATACGGTCGACTACCGGCTGCGGCGGGTGGGTGGTCTGACCGATCTCGATCTCACCACGGCGGAAGGCATCCTGCGTGCCCGGATCGCCTTGCTCGCCGACGATCTGGAGAACACCACCGGCGCCGCGTGACGCGGGCGGTCGTCGAGCACGACACCGACGACCGCACCGCATCGGCGCTACCGCGTGATCGCGCGCGCCGCGGCGACACCGGACCGGAAGCACGCTTCGAGCTGCGCGCCCAGCAGATAGTCCCCGGCGAGTTCCAGTCCGGCCAGGGCATCGGACTGTTCGCGCACCTTCCCCAGGAACGCGGCGTGATCGGGCAGGTACGCGCAGTGCGCCGCGGCCCAGCTGCGCGATTCGGTGCGGACGCGGGCCGGCATGAACCCGCCGAGGTGGCCGCGCACCGTCGCTTCGGCTTCGTCGATCCAGCGGCTCAGCTGCACGGTGTCGGGTCGTGGGCGGGCCGCGCGGCCGCTGAAGGTGTAGCGGACGATGTCGCGGTCGTGCACGCCGTAGACGCCGGCGGCGCTGCACGGACCCGAGTCGAACGCGATCGAGCGAACGGTGCTGCCGAAGAACGGCTTCGCGTACTGCACCACCGCCACCGTGGACGGGTGATAGGTCACCTCGCCCAGCAGCTTGGCCAGCGCGGGTGCCACCGGCTCCAGCAGGACCGCGGCCGCGTGCGCCGGAATCGCGAGCACCACCCCGTCGTAGCCGGTGGAGCTCGCCGCGCCGCCGCTGTCGGACACGTCCAGTCCGGTGATCCGCCCGTCGCGGACGACGAGGCGATCCACCCGGGTGTTCAGCCGCACCCGCACCTGCCCGGCGAACCAGTCCAGGACGGGCTGCATTCCGTCGACGAGCTGGTCGTAGCGATCCTGCACCATGCCCAGGCTCACCCCGAACGCGCCGAGGAAGACCTCGTCCGGCTCGGCGGCGTTGAGCCGAACTGTCAACGGCCGCAACACGGTGCGCGCGAAGTCCGGGCCGAAGTGCGCGCTCAGCGCGGCGTCGTCGTTGCGGGCGCCCACGGCACCGAAGAAGTCCGAGCCCAGGTACCGATGGCGCTCGTCGAAACGCACCCGCGCGCCGTAGTAGGCCATGCGCGCCGCGTCCGCCGGCGATCCGGTGCGCAGGAGATGACGCAGGAATCCGGCGATGCCGGGGTTGTCGAGGGTCACCATCTCGCCGTCGACGATCTGCGAGCTGTTGATGCCGAACGGCTCGTAGGCCCGGTCTCCCGACGCGGCGATGAACCGGCGCAGCTCGTGATATCGCCGTCCGATGTTCTTGCCGCCCATCATGATCGGGCGGCCGCCGAGCGTGTCGAAGCCGCAGCGGCCGCCGAGCACGGCGTCTTGTTCGAGCACCTCGACGTCGTGTCCGGCCTGATGGAGCTGGTAGGCGGCGCCGATACCGGACAGACCGCCGCCGATGACGGCGAACCGCTTGCCCGATCCTGTCGCTGGGGTGGTCATGATCCGGTGTGCTCCTGTCGTTCCCGGGACGCGGGATAGTGCGCCAGCTCGAGGCGAGCGACGGCGATGGTGTTGCCGAACTGGTGCAGGTCGACCTGGACGGCGATCTCGCCCATCGCGAGGTCGCCCACGATCGTGGTGGCGCAGGTGATCTCGCTGTCGAGTTCGGCGAAGTCGCTGAACCGGGCCGTCACGTCCAGCACCGCCGCGACCGGCGAGTCGAGCGCACCGGCCTCGGTCGCGGCGAGGACCGCCGCCTGCCGGAACGCCTCGAGCAACAGCGGGCCGGGGACATGGTCGTACTGGTGGTCGAAGAAGCTCGGGTGGCCGCGATCCACGACCAGGACCAGCCTGCCCGCGGCATCGCGGGCGAGCACGACATTGCGTGGGTCGCGCCGTCCGACCAGGGCGGGATCCAGCGGTCGGGGTGCGTCGGCGCCGCTCGGGGCGCGCGCGGATCGACCGCGCCGCTGGAGTTCGCGGAATTCGTCGTAGGCCTCGCGCGGGAACGCGATCCCGCTGCCGCGCACCGACAACGCCGACGCGCCGTGCACGGTCAGCACGGCCTCGAAGGAGACATCCTGGTAGTAGCCGCAGCCTGATCCCGCTGCCCCCGGGCGGAGTCGCACGATCCCCTCGAAGGGTTCGCGTTCGGTGTCGCGGAAGGTGCTGAGGTCTTCGACCTGGAACGACATCGTCTGCAGGCTCGCCGGCGCGTCGGCGGGCACCCCGAGGTGCCGCTGGCCGACGACCAGCAGCGACTGTCGTACGGCCTCCAGCGCGGCGAAGGGATCGTGATAGGCGACCAGCCGGTCGAACCACAGCGAGTGCGCTCGCGGAACCTGTACCGCGACAAGGAATTCGCTCTCGCCCACGACGGCGGTGTCGGCGACGTAGACCTCGGCCAGTCCGCGCCGGTGCGCCAGGACGGCCGGTACCAGCTGCTCGAAGGCGACGGTGCCGCGAGGCACGGAGGACTGCGTCATGCGGGCACCGCCTCGGGGGTCGTCGTGTCGGCCCAGATCCGGGCGACGAGCAGATCCGCGAGCGCTCGGGGCGTCGGATGGGTGAACAGATCCTCGAGCGAGACGTGGGTACCCGCGGCTCTGGTGATCCGGCCGCGCAGTTCCAGCGCGCTGAGCGAGGTCAGCCCGATCTGCAGGAGCGTGGCGTCGAGGTCGATGTCGTCGTCGGTGCGGTCGATGAGGATTTCCCGGATCTGGGCCAGCACCAAGCGCGTCGCGACCTCGGCACGCTGCTCGTCCGGGATCTCCGCCAGGTCCGCTCGCTCGCGGGCCTGCGCCGATTCCCGCAGCGTCGACGGTCCGGCGGACGGCGTCGCCTCGCCGACGATGCCGTTGCCCGCCGCGCCGATCAGGTTCTCGACCACGGCGCTGTCGGTGTGTACCCAGTAGCGCCTGCGCTGGAACGGGTAGGTCGGCAGGTCGACGAGCCCGGGCGCCCGGTCGCCGTGGAGCGCCCGCCAGTCCACCTCGGCGCCGCCGACCCATGCGCTCGCCAGGGCCTGCACCGCCGACATCGCCTCGTCGACACCGGGTCGCAGCAGCGGGACGGTGACGCTGCCGCTGGCGGCGAGCGTCTCGTAGACCAGGGCGGAGAGCGTGTCGCCCGCGCCGAGCTCGAGATAGGTGCCCACCTCGGCTTCGTGCATCCAGCGCACGCTGTCGTGGAAGAGCACCGGTTCACGGGCCTGGCGAACCCAGTGGCCGACCGAGGTCAGCAGGCCCGGGGTCGCTTCGGCGCCGGTCAGTGTGGACACGACCGGGAGCCGGGGCTCGTCGAGCCGGATCGACGCCAGGACCCCGCGCAACTCCTCGACGATCGCCGCCACGTGGGGGGAGTGGAAGGCGCGATCGACACCGAGCCGCGTGACCCGGCGCCCGCGGCCCCGCCAGTACCGGGCGATCTCACCGATCGCGGTGGGATCGCCCGCGATCACCGTGGCGTTCGGGCCGTTGACCGCGGCCACCGAGACCGTCGCGCGCCCCGCGATCGAGGCGAGCGCCTCGTCGGCGCCTACCCGCACCGCGATCATCGCGCCCTGTTCCATGCGCTGCATCAACCGGCCACGGGCGGCCACCACCGCGATCGCGTCGGGGAGCGAGAACACCCCGGCCACATACGCGGCGGTGAGTTCACCGAGGGAATGCCCGACCAGGTAATCCGGTGTCGCTCCCCAGGATTCGAGCAGTCGGTACAGCGCCACCTGGAGGGCGAACACGGCGGGTTGGGCGTAGTCGGTCCGCGTGAGCAGCTCGGTGTCGGCGTCGAACACCGCCCCGCGCAGCGAGTGCTCGAGGTGGGCGTCGAAGCCGGCGGCGGTCTCGTCGAAGGCCCGCGCGAAGACCGGGTAGGCGTCGTAGAGTCCGCGGCCGATACCGGCGAGCTGCCCGCCCTGACCGGGAAACATCATCGCCAGCTTGCCGCCGCGAGGCGACGCCACGGCCGAGGGTGCGCCGAGCGCGGCGAGCCCGTCGAGGAGTTCGGCGCCGGTCCGACCCACGACGACCGCACGGTGGTCGAATCGCGTGCGCGTGGTGGCCAGCGAATACCCGATCCCGGCGGGGTCTGCGGCGGAGTCCGCCACCGCGGCGTACAGCCGAGCCGCCTGGGCGCGCAGACCGGCGGCATCGCGTGCCGACAGCGGCCACGCGACGGGTGCCGTGGGTTGCCGATCCGGCTCTGTCACCGGGCTTTCCGGCTCCGGCGCCTGCTCCACGATCACGTGCGCGTTGGTTCCGCTGATGCCGAACGACGACACCCCGGCCCGGCGCGCGTGCTCGGTTTCCGGCCAGACCTGGGGACGCCGCGCGAGCCGGATCCGGTCGGCGGACCAGTCGGCGTGCGGGGTCGGTGCGTCGACGTGCAGGGTCGGCGGGACCATCGCGCGCCGGAGCGACTCGACGACCTTGATGACGCCGGCGACCCCGGCGGCCGACTGGGTATGTCCCATATTGGATTTGACCGAGCCGAGCACCAGCGGCGGCGCACCGTCGCGCTGCCCATAGGTGGCCAGCAAGGCCTGCGCCTCCACCGGGTCACCGAGCACGGTGCCGGTGCCGTGGCCTTCCACCACGTCCACCTCGCCGGCCCGCAGCCCGGCGTTGGCCAGGGCCGACTGGATCACCCGCTGCTGGGCGATGCCGCGCGGCGCGGTGAGCCCGTTCGACGCGCCGTCACTGTTCACCGCGGACCCGCGCACGACCGCGAGCACCCGGTGTCCGTGCCGCCGGGCATCCGAGAGACGCTCCAGCAGCAGCATTCCGGCGCCCTCGCCCCAGGCCGTGCCGTCGGCGCCGGCGGCGTAGGACTTGCACCGCCCGTCCGCCGCCAGCGCGCGCTGGCGGGAGAACAGGGCGAACGGCATCGGGGTCGACATCACGGTGACACCCCCGGCCAGGGCCGTCGTGCACTCCCCCAGCCGCAGCGACTGCACGGCCTGGTGGATCGCGACCAGCGAGGACGAGCACGCGGTGTCGACGGTCACCGCGGGCCCCTCCAACCCCAGCAGATAGGCGACGCGACCGGCCGCCATGGAGGCGTGGTTACCGGTGAAGTAGTAGGTCTCGGCGCCGTCCCAGGACCGGGTGGCGCCGAAGCCGTAGCCCTGATCGCTGAAGCCGACGAACACCCCGGTCGCGCTGCCGCGCAGGGCCGTCGGGTCCAGCCGGGCGTGCTCGACCGATTCCCAGGCGACCTCGAGCAGCAACCGCTGCTGCGGGTCCATCGCCTCGGCTTCGAGCGGGCTGATGCCGAAGAAGCCGGCGTCGAACTCGCCCGCGTTGTCGAGGAAACCTCCTTCGCGCACATACGATTTGGCGAACTTGTCGGGGTCGGGGTCGTAGAACCCGTCGATGTCCCAGCCGCGATCGGCGGGGAATTCGGTGATCAGGTCGCGCCCGTCGATCAGGGCCTGCCACAGCTCGTCGGGTGTGGTGATCGCGCCGGGGAACCGGCACGACATGCCGATGATCGCGATCGGTTCCCTGGCGCGTTCCTGCTCCTCGCTCAGGCGCTGCCTGGTTTCCTGCAACTGTCGGGTGGCGCGCTTGAGATAGGCGCGCAGTTCGGCTTCGTCGGCCATTCGAGTCTCGCTTTCTGGTCGGCTCAGACCGAACGGACCTGGTCGATCAGGTCGAAGAGCGCGTCGTCGTCGGCGACGTCGATGTTGTCGACGAAGTCCTCGGCCCCGCCGCCGCGCAGGGCGCGCGCGAGGTCGTTGATCCGGCCGAGCAGCTCCTCGATCCGTTCCGGCGGCAGGTCCACCCCGGCGCACCCGGCGGCGAGCGCGTCGAGCTGGGCGGCGATGCGCGCCGCGGGATCGTCGACCGGGGCGATCTCGGTGCGCAGGTACTGAGCCAGCGCGGCGGCGTTGGGGTAGTCGAACACGATGGTGGTGCGCAGCTTGGCCCCCGTGGCGGCTTCGAGCCGATTGCGGAATTCCACCGCGCCCAGCGAGTCGAAGCCCAGGTCGGTGAAGGCGGTCTCCGCGGGCACCGCCTCGGCGGAGGCATGCCCGAGTACCGCCGCTGCGTGCGACCGGATCACGCCCAGGATGATCCGCTCCTGCTCGGCGGGCTCGACGCCGGCCAGCGCGGCCAGCAGCTTCGCCGATTCGTCGGAGCCGCCACCGGCGACCCGGCGCGGACCGCGCAGCAGCGACCGCAGAATCGCGGGCATCTCGTCCACGTCGCCGAGTGACTGCAACGCGGTGAGATCGAGTCGGGCGGGGACCGCCAGCGACCTGCCGGTCGACAGCGCGGTGTCGAACAGGGCCATGCCGTCCGCGTCGCCGAGCGGGATGAGACCTTCGCGGCGCATCCGCTGCCGGTCACGCTCGGTGAGATGACCGGTGATGCCGGTGCCGCGCTCCCACAGCCCCCAGGCCAGGGCGGTCGCGGGCAGGCCGTGCTGCCTGCGGTGCTGGGCCAGTGCGTCGAGGAAGCCGTTGGCCGCGGCATAGTTCGCCTGACCGGGATTGCCGAGCAGACCCGCGATCGAGGAGTACAGGACGAACTGGGCCCGCGGGTGGTGGCGCGTCGCCTCGTGCAGGTGCCAGGCGGCTTCGGCCTTGGCGTGGAATACCTTCGCGACGTGGTCGGGGGTGTGCTCGGCGAACAGCGCGTCCGCGACCAGGCCCGCGGTGTGCACCACCGCGGTGAGCGGGCGCTCGGGTGGGATCGCGGCGACCAGCGCGGTCACCGCGTCCCGGTCACCGACATCGCAGGCGGCGATGTCGACCCGGGCGCCGAGCGCGGCCAGTTCGGCGGCGAGCTCGGCGGCGCC